>NZ_LZGX01000098.1:0-14534 GCF_001690825.1 Gilliamella sp. Fer1-1 | reverse complement strand
TTTTTAAATGCAACTAATTTTTTACTTAAAGTAGTATGTTATTTAATGGTTAAAAATGACTTACAATAAACTATACGGGTTTATATTGTTTTAAAAACGATTATTAATTAATTTTTAAATAAAATGAGCTAAAAACAACTAAAATAAATAATAAGGGTAGGGTATTTGCCTACCCAGTTATTTTGAGTTAATTCACTTTTTTATATTTTTTAAGTTCGGCAAAGCAATTGCGAGCAGGATGATAATCACGCCTACCCATTGATTAAAATAAACCGATTCATGCAAATAAAAAAATGAACAAGTCACCGCAACAGGTAGCTCTGCAGCTGACAGAATCGCACTCAAAGAAATACCTATTCTAGGTATTCCGATTGAAAATAAAAAAGGAGGTAACACAGTTCCAAGTAATGCTAATAAAAATCCTAATTGATATAGTTTATCGCTAATATCAAGCTTAAAGAAAAACAAAGGTGGAAAAATTAAAAAGGTGATAAAGCAGGCGCCAGTAATCATTAAAGCACTTTTTTCAAGTTTAGGTAATTCATTACCAATATTGCTACTAGAACTAATAAAGAGCGAATACATTAGCGCAGCTAGAAAGCCAAAAAAGCAACCTGTTAAATTTAAACTAATATCTTGATTAAAAATACCAGCTGCTAGGCTACTTCCAAAAATAATCACAATAACGGTGATTAGTTGGGTGATAGAGGGTTTATTTTTGAAAATAACAAAATCAATAATGACACTAATCCATAAATATTGCATTAATAAAATAATTGCAATTGATGCAGGTACTAATTGCACGCATTGATAATAACAAATACCTACTAACCCAGGAAAAAGCCCAACGGCAAACACCTTCCATTTTTTTGTTGGTTGAGGTATTTTAGTAGCCGAATTTGATAATGCATTATCCGTTGTTGTTTTGGGCTTGTGGATTGTTTTAACAATAAGGTGAAGGCTCCATAACATTAGCATCCCCAAAAAACACTGGACACCAGTAACTTCGCCTAGTGTATAGCCTGTTTTATAAGCAGTTTTTACAATTGAAGAAAGCACGCCAAAACTACATGCACCTAAGAAAACCAAAAAACCACCTAAAAATTTATCTTTCATAATTAAATCTCGTAACACTAAAAAAATAACATTGTTGAATATATCGACAAAAAACACAATAAAAGCCCTAGGGGGACTTGTTTTATTCAACCCCCTATGGCTTTTAACTCATTTATTTAAAAAATGTAGCAAAACAGTGATAAGTGATATTCTAAAGTCCGCTAATCTACATAAACAAGGGATTACTCTACAGAATTGTTTTTAGTATAGTTATAATTAAATGAATAATAAAAAACAATACCTAGCACAAGTGCATAAGAAGCAAAAATTAACCAAATTGTTTGCCAATCTTTAACACCATTATGCGTACACATGTCAACAACAACACCACTTAAAATCGAGCCCAAATAAGCACCAATTCCGTTGACCATGGTCATAAATAGTCCTTGAGCGCTAGCTCGAATATTTGAGTTAACTTCTTTTTCAATAAAAATAGAGCCGGAAATATTAAAAAAGTCGAATGCACAGCCGTAAACGATCATTGAAAGCATAAGTAGTACAAACCCGAAAGGTGTTGGATCACCAAATGCAAATAAACCAAATCTGAGAGTCCAAGCAATTATGCTTATCATTATGACTTTTTTAATACCAAATTTTTTGAGAAAAAATGGGATAGTTAAGATAAACGCAACTTCAGCCATTTGTGAAACAGATAATAAGATAGCGGGGTATTGTACAATTAAACTATTTTGAAATTCCTGGATTTTACCAAAATCATGTAAGAAAGCGCCACCAAAAGTATTAGTGATTTGTAATATTGCACCAAGCAACATAGCAAATAGAAAAAACACCGCCATTACTGGGTTTTTAAATAACACAAACGCATCTAACCCTAAATAAGAACTCCAAGACTGTTTTGGTTTTTTTTGCGTTTCGATATTGGGTAAGGTTGAGCTATAAATCGCAAGTATTAAAGAAGCAATGCAAGCAACATAGAGTTGAGCACTGCTCAACTCTAATTTACATAAACTGACAGTCCACATTGCAATAATAAAACCTACTGTACCAAAGACGCGTATTTTAGGGAATGTGGCTACCGTATCTAAGTTATCTTTATCTAAACAGTGATAACTAATTGAGTTAGATAAAGCAATAGTAGGCATATACGCTAACGCATTGCCTAACATCGCCCAAAATAAAAGCGTTGCATTGTTTATTGATGCAGCATAAAAAAGTGCAATTGCACAAATGGCATGGCAAAACATATAAAGATATTTGGCTTGCAAAAACTTATCAGCGATGATACCAACAATAAATGGGGTAATTAATGCAGCCAAAGCTTTAGTGCTAAAAATCATTGATACTTCAACACCTGAAAAGTGCAAAGTATTTAGTAGACAAGCACCAAACGTCATCAACCAACTTCCCCAAATAAAATATTGGAAAAACATCATTATTTTTAATCTATTTTTTATGTTCATTGTTTATTCCTAAAATAAAGTAAAACCTTTTATAGAAAACCACAAATAAAAAGTACTGATTAAAAACGTTCAATCGTTTTTGTAATAAGTTGTAAAAAGGTTGATTTAACGCGTTCTGCTGTTTCTATCACTTCTTCATGCCCTAGCGGTTGATCTAAAATGCCACAAGCCATATTGGTTAAGCATGAAATACCAATGGTTTTTATACCTGAATGATGCGCTATAATGGCTTCTGGTACGGTTGACATACCAACCGCATCGGCACCTAAAACGCGGATCATTCTAATTTCGGCTGGTGTTTCATAAGTTGGACCAGTCCACCAAGCGTAAACACCTTCACGTAAGGTAATATTAAGTTCGTTTGCTACATCCATTACTGTTGCGCGCAATTGTTTGTTATAAAGCTCACTTACATCTAAAAAGCGCACGCCTAAATCAGGATTATTAGGTCCAATAAGTGGATTATTAGCAGTTAGATTGATATGGTCGGTAATCAGCATTAAATCGCCTGGTTTAAAGCCAGTATTCACTGCGCCACATGCATTAGTGATAATCAATTTTTCAACACCTAACATTTTCATCACTCGAACAGGGAAAGTGACTTGATCTAACGAAAATCCTTCATAATAGTGAAAGCGACCTTTCATTGCCACGACTGTTTTGTCGCCACATTTTCCAATAACTAGTTCATTGGCATGGCCAACAGCGCCAGATTTTGCAAAATGGGGAATTGTGTCATAAGCAATATGAACAGCATCTTCAAGTGTATCGGCAAAAGGTCCTAGACCTGAACCTAAAATAATCCCAATAGTTGGTTTTTTATCTGTGTGTTTTTGAATATAGTTAACGGCTTGTTGAATATCTGAAGTTTGATGCATGATGGTATCCTTTCAAAAAGTTAAATGCTAAAGTAAAACAGGCACAATAAAATAAATAATAATAACCTATTATTTAGCTTAATTGGATAATAAGCTTATAAAGTAATTAAAAAACAGAGTAAACTCTGAGGTATATATTATGATGATCTTCGCTCAATAAAGAAAGGTGAGAATGGCGGTATCTTGGATTGAATGAGAGAATGTTTTTTTACTCTTTATTATTCAATAAATTAAATTAAAAATTAATTTTGATGATCAACATTGATCAAGGCGAAAATCGCTATTAGGTTAGTCGATCTTCACCAGAATAGATCACACCTTTATCACCTCTAAAAAATCCTAATAACGTCAAGTGACACTGTTTGGCTAAATCAACAGCCATTGAGGTTGCAGCTGAAACCGCTAACAAAATCTCTACACCACAATTAGCCGCTTTTTGTACCATTTCGTAGCTAGCACGGCTTGATACTAATACCACGCCTTGTCGAAAGTTAGCGTTGTTAGGCAATTGCATTGCTCTAAATCCAAGCAGTTTATCTAATGCCACATGCCTGCCAATATCTTCAAAACCTGCTATAAATTGCCCTTTCAAATCTAACCACACGGCCGCATGTGTGCAACCAGTCTGTTCACCTACATGTTGAACTTGCGATAAATAGTTTAGCGTAGCACTAAAATCAGTTAGTTTAATCTGGCTTGTTAAAGGCAAAGAAGGAATGGTTTGGTAGACTTGATCTATTTGCTCAGTGCCACAAATACCGCAGCCTGTGCGCCCTGTCAAATTACGGCGTTTCTCCTTTAGTTCACTAAAGCGCCGAGACGAAAGTTCAATCTGCACTTCTATACCTTTGGGGCTATTAACAACATCAATACCATAAATATCATTAACTGATTGAATGATATTCTCAGTTAATGAAAACCCAATTGCAAAATAATGTAAATCTTTTGGTGTTGCCATCATTACTACATGAGAAATTCCGTTATAAATTAATGCAATTGGTTTTTCAATAGCTAGTGTATCAGGCTGTGGATTTTGTAATTCATTATTTTTAAATTTACGCACAAGAATTGATTCTATACCGATTGCCATAATTTATCTCTTATTAATTGGGTTATCATTAAAGCTATCATAAGTGTAAGCTCAAATGTTAATGAATTTAAAAAACGCTAATACTGTGTAAAATTATACAACAGATAGCGCTCTTAGCTCTAAACGCCTAATATTATGGTAAAATGACTAATTATAATCAATTGATAGTTCACAAGCTAACCCATGTCCCTACACGAAATTACATTGACAACCATGCAATTTATTGAGCATCATCAAATTTGGGCGTTACCGATTATATTTTTATTAGCATTTGGGGAGTCATTGGCGATTGTCTCGCTTTTGGTTCCTGCGACTGCTGTTTTATTGGGGATAGGCGCTTTAATCGGTGGTGGTGCAATATCATTTTTACCTGTATTAATTGCTGCTACCGTGGGAGCTGTTTTAGGGGATTTCTTATCTTATTGGTTAGGAAAGCACTATCATCAACAAGTTATTGCTTCATGGCCTCTCAATAAACACCCTAAATTAGTTTATCGTGCCGAACAATTCTTTTTGCGTTATGGAGTGCTAGGAGTGTTTATTGGGCGTTTTTTTGGACCATTACGTGCAATTGTGCCATTAATCGCTGGCACAATGCATATGCCAACTGCCAAATTTAATCTGGCCAATATTGCATCTGCACCCGTCTGGGCATTTGTATTGCTTGCTCCCGGCGCTTTCGGTGTGCCATGGCTAGAAACACTATTTAACTAAATGGTACCAACAGTATAACTACGACGCCCACTTTTGCGACCTAACGCTTCCAAATTGGTTTGTAGTGGTGGGAATGGTAATGTCAAATGATGTTCACGATAAGCTTCAAGTATTAGCTTATGTATAGCGCTTCGGAGCATCATGCGGTGTCCCATTTCGGCAGCAAAAACACGTAACTCAAACAATTGAATACCTTCTTGAATATCTACCAAAAAGACTTGAGGTTCAGGATCGTTAAGCACATATTCACATTCATTTGAAGCTTGTTGTAGTAGTTTGATAACCAGATCACTATCAGCATCTATGGTTGCAGGAATGGTTAACACAATACGCGTTATCGAATCAGATAACGACCAGTTTACCAATTGTTCCGTAATAAAAGCCTTATTAGGCATTACAATTTCTTTGCGATCCCAATCCACAATGGTAATGGCGCGAGTATTTATTTTAGTGATGTTGCCTGTTAAATCACGAATTGTCACTGTATCACCAATGCGTACTGGTTTTTCGAATAAAATAATTAGACCCGAAATAAAATTGGCAAATATTTCTTGTAAACCAAAACCTAACCCAACACCGAGTGCAGCAATGAGCCATTGAATTTTAGACCAATCGATACCAATAAAAGAAAACGCAATCATGCAACCTACCATCAAAATAATATATTTTGAAATAGTAGAAATAGCATAACCTGTTCCAGGAGCTAGCTCTAGATGCTGTAAAATGCCTAACTCTAACAAAGCAGGCAAATTTTTGACTAACTGCACGGTAATTGTCATGACTAAAATCGCAATGCATACCGCTCCAAGAGTAATGTATTGCTCAATTTCAGTGCCGTTAACAATAGCATTTGTTTTCCACAGTTTAATATTATTCATAAAGGCAAAAGCTGAATGTAGTTCTGACCATAACAAAATCATACTAATGAGCGCAATCATCATAATAATTGATCTCACTAAATGTAAAGATTGAGCACTAATAGCATCTAAATCAATAACGGGTTCATCAACGTTGTCGCTAAGTGAATTAATATCTTCATCGTGTGATTTGGCACGTTGCATGCGCTCTAAGCGGCGTTGCTTGGTACGCTCAAATTCAATACGGCGTTTTTGGATCCACATCCAACGGCGAATCATAAAATAAATAACTAACAGCGCAAACCAAATAATGACCGATGCTTCAAGACGCCCCAATAGCACTTGGGCAGTCGATAAGTAGCCCAAACAAGCCGCAATAATGGCAAGCCATGGCGCACTCAATAAGATAAACCATAAAATATGACTTAATAAATTATCACCAGAGCTTTTTTTATCAATATAAAGAGGAACCCCTGCACGATGAATGGCGTTAGTCATAAACACTAAAGCAAAGCAAAGACAAATAAACGCCGTACGACCAATGGTGGCAGCAAATTGACGATTGTTGTACTCATCAAAACTCATGACTATCATCACTAATGGAATCACAAGCCAAATCGAAAGTTGATAATATTTCATCGCTGCACGTACGCTACGTTCAGGCCAACCAAAGTGGGCAATAAAAAGCCCATTCGATGAGGCAAAATGGGCTGAAATAATAAATACCCATAAAATTGGTGCTGCCGCATTCACCCCATAACCTAACGCAAAGGCAACGGGATAATCCCAATTAATCTGCAATGCATAACCAAACACCGCCCACAAAATTGGCACAGGTAACGCCATAATTAATGAAAACATAACCACTTTTAGCGTTAAAGAATAACTATCTTGTGTTACTTTACCGACGCGGGTAGCTGATTTATTTAAAAAAATGTTATATTTAGCGCGCATCTTAAAATGCGCAAACACAAACATTAACGACAAAATAATTAAAAACAGTGGCTTTGGTGCACTAAGCACTTCTGCGCTCGCATTATAAAGTTGTGAAAGGGTATCGATCGAAAAAATCACATAAACCACATCTTTAGCTAAGTTGATTGGATAGTTCATCGATATTGGGTTGACATCTGCCACCCAAAAAAAGTAACGATGTGCAGCATCGTTCACTTCGTCAATTGCATTAGTGAGTTGCTTATTTGCAATTTTTAATTTAGTTAATTCTAAGATGGTGGTATCTGTACCAGAAATAAGCGTCTTAAGTAATTCGGTTTGTTCTCGAATTAAACGGCGATATTGTGTGGCCTCTTTCACACTATTAAGTGGATTGGTTAAAGTTGGATAATCATCTAAGGAAGTTAAAATATTGCTATAATTAAGTTGTTGGGCTTTTGCTTCAGCAATTTCGGCATCAAGCGCTTGCGATTTAGGTTTTTCGGGTAAGCGTAACAATTGTTGACGTAAAGTTTCGCCAAGCGCTGTTGAAAAGCTCAGCCATTCGCCTTGCTCATCAAGCGTGGCTAGCGTATTTTGTACATGTGAAATCTGTGTAGTGATATTGTTTTGTTCATTAATAATACTGGTTAAATGCGTTTTTTGTAGCTCCATATTTTGTCTGAGCTCATCATTTTTATCACTCAACAGGTGAACAACTTGTGAAAGATCTTCTTCATTATTAATGATTGGCAGGGTTTCTTCAGCAAAGGTGAGTGAAGAAAACAACGCCACAGCAAGGCACAAAACACTACGAATCCACATAAAGCTATATCCTATTGGCTAATTTTTGACCCACACGAGTAACATCCCCCACCTTAAGATAGCTTTCAAACTCAATAGCATTTGATGCAAAGAGCGTAATAACCGTTGAGCCTAATTTAAAGCATCCCATATCTTGCCCTTTGGTTAATTGTATCCCTTCGACATAAGTCCAGCGTTTCATAATACCTTCACGCGGTGGCGTAATAATGCCTTCCCATGGCACTTCTATACTACCAACAATGGTTGCTCCCACTAAAATTTGTGCCATTGGCCCAAATTCGGTTTCAAATAAACAAATCACACGTTCATTACGTGCAAAAATATTTGGAATGCTTTCGGTTGTTGCTTTATTGACTGAAAATAGTGAACCAGGCACATAAATCATCTCACGCAAAATACCGTCACAAGGCATATGAAAACGGTGATAATTTTTAGGTGATAAATAAGTGGTTACATATGAACCATTTTTAAAAAACTTAATCATATCAGCATGACAAGCAACCAGAGATTCTAAAGAATAAAAATGCCCTTTAGCTTGTAACATTTGGGTATCTTGAATAGTACCAAATTGGCTAATGACACCATCGGCCGGCATAATAACTGAGCTATCTCCAGTATCAATCGGGCGCGCATCATCATTCAATTCACGAGCAAAAAAGTCATTAAATGTTTTAAATTCTTTTGCATCGCTAATTTTTGCTTCGCTCAAATCTACTTTATATAGTTTACAAAAGCCCATAATCATCCATGTTGTGACCTTTCCCAACTGTTTTTTGGCAAGCCAACCAAATATAGCGGTTAATACCTGTTTAGGTAGAAGATACTGAATAATGGCTTTTAACTGATTTAACATATATCACTCTCAATAAGTTCGCAAATGCGAACATTATAACAATATTTACACATAAAGTGTAAAACGACTGAATCTTATAAGATATGATATTGGTTACTTACATTTTTAACACATTGCACACCACAGAAAGCAAAATTATTCATCATTGTATGCATTGGTCTCCTAAGTTAGATAAAATTTATTTAACAAAATGGTATAAAAGTAATGAAATAAAAAGTCACTTAGTGAATCATTACTTGAGCAGAAAACCTGTACTTCAACTTGATGATGGATGACAATTGATGTGTATTTTGCCACCATAATTAATGAGTGGTGAGGGCTATTTAAAACGCCAAAATGAAAATTTATTAAGGCGTTATTCTTGTCGAATTTAAAGCAAAATTCACAATATGGCGGTAAATAGAAATTATTTTATCCATAGGTATTTTAGTGCTTAATTTTTAAATGAAATAGTCATATTATTTGATTATGTGCTACTACTCGCTAAAAAATACAAAAAAGACTAAATTATCGATAATAAACACAGGAATTAATATACATATTGACCATTTCATATAACCAAAAAAGCTGGGCATGTTAATCTTATTTTGAGTGGCAATGCTTTTGACCATAAGATTAGGTGCATTGCCGATATAACTCAGTGCCCCCATAAAAACCGATCCCATTGATATAGCGAGTAATGTCTTGTTAAGTGTTGTCATTAATATTACCGCATGACCCGATGCCAAATTGAAAAAAACAAGATAGGTTGGTGCATTATCTAAGAAACCCGAAAGCAAACCAGATAACCAAAAGTACATACTATTAACTGGCTCGCCTTGAGAGTTGGTTACTAGCGATACTAAAGGTGCTAGCGCGCCGTTGCTACCCTTGTGCAAAATAGCTAGCACAGGCACAATAGTAATAAAAATGCCAATAAATAGCTTTCCAACTTCAACGATGGGAGCCCAATTAAATTCATTACCTGCACGTACTTGTTTCGGGGTTATTTTTATCGAAATTATTGTTATGGTAATGAAAATAATATCGCGAATTAAATTAGGTAAAGTAATGTGTGCATCTAAAACGGTAAAGTAAATTGATGAGTGCCAAATGCCCGACATTAGTACACTAGCAATAATTACCAATAATAAAAAAATATTTCTTATACCATAAATTTTAACTTTTGTACTTTTTGTGGTTGAAGTCAAAGTGGGAAAATTACCATATTGTAAATGAAAGTAGTGGCAATCAATCATATAATAAATAACTAGTAATAACAATGAGTTAAGCAAGATTGGTAATAACATATATTTAACTGTCCAGCCAAAATTAACACCTTTTAAAAAACCAATGAATAAAGGTGGATCGCCCAGTGGCGTTAGCCCACCACCAATATTGGCGACTAAAAAGATAAAAAAGATAACTGTGTGCACGGCACAGTTTCGCTCTCGATTGGCTCTGATTAAAGGGCGTATCATTAACATTGCTGCGCCTGTAGTACCCATGATTGAGGCTAATAGCGTTCCGATTGCCAGCAAACCAACATTTAGCTTGGGCGTGCTAAGCACATCGCTTTTAATCAAAATTCCGCCTGAAACAGTAAATAGTGCTAACAATAACAAGATAAAGGGAAGATATTCCATCATGATTGCATGAACGGTAATATTGATGGCGGTTTGCAAACCAAATAAAAACAATAGAAAGGCTAAAAATAACAACGTCCAAAAAATAATGATTTTGCCGTAATGGTAGTGCCAAAGTTGCGGCAAAAATAGTGGAATTAACGCAATAGACAGTAATATCCCCACAAAAGGAATCACCCAAAGTAGTGATAAATCATATTCGTTAAAACCCATTGCATAAAGATCAAAAGGGAAAAGCAATAATGCAAAAAGTGATACCAGCGGTAAGTTAAAATAATTTTTCATGTCATTTTTTACTTTTTTAAATTGGTGCAATTATAACAAATAAAAACTAAAATTAATTTTAAAAAGCGTTTTATTACGTTTTATTCAGTTTTATCAATTAAATACCACAACAGAGACAATGAAATATTATAATCACGCCATTATAAGCTGGCGTTAACGATAGAGGGTAATAAATTGCTGTACTGATTATTTTCTACTGATATTACACGTGTTTTGCGATGTCGGTATTTTCGCTTAATTGCTCTAAATATTTTATAATAGCGACTATTTAATTTTCAATAAAATAGGAACAGTGTGCCAGTATCATTAAAAAAGCCTTCTTTGCATAACCGTAATAAACATCAAGACGGTTATCATTTTGATCTGCTCATTCAAACTTTGCCTAGTTTGGCACAGTTTGTTAAGTCCAATGGTTATGGCAATTTGTCGATTGATTTTGCCGATCCTAAAGCAGTTAAAATGCTCAATAAGGCGCTTTTACTCCATTATTACCAGTTATCGTGGTGGGATATTCCTGATGGTTATTTATGCCCGCCAGTTCCTGGAAGGGCGGATTATATTCATTCTTTAGCGGATTTATTAGCACAAGACAACGGTAATCAGATCCCTTGTGGCAAGCAAGTGAAAGTGCTTGATATCGGAGTTGGTGCAAATGTGATTTACCCTATTCTTGGGCGTGCTGAATATGGCTGGTCGTTTGTTGGTAGCGACATTAATCCGATCGCTATTAAAACAGCATCGTTAATTTGCCAAGCTAATAACCTATTAAATGGATCTGTGTTATGTCGATTGCAGAAAGACAAGACGGCCATATTTAAACATATTATTAAACCCAAAGAATTTTACCTGCTAACACTGTGCAACCCACCATTTCATTCTTCTGAGCAAGAAGCATTGGCCAGCACGCGTAAAAAGCTGACAAATTTAGGTAAGTTAACAAGCCCAACACAAAAAGCAGTTTTTAACTTTGGCGGGCAACATGCCGAGCTTTGGTGTCAAGGTGGTGAAAGTGTTTTTATAACAAAGATGATTAAAGAAAGTGTAGTGTTTAAACATCAATGCTTATGGTTTACTTCGTTAGTATCTAAAAAATCCTCATTAGAATTAATACAAAAACAATTAAAAGTGGCAGGTGTCATTGATAGTAAAATTATACCCATGGCACAAGGACAAAAAGTAAGCCGATTTGTAGCGTGGACATTTTTTAATAAAAATGAGCGTAAAGATCTTTTTAAAAAGATTTCAGGAAATACATCCGTTTCAATAAAAAACAACTCAGCATATTAACTACATTGATTTTAAAAGCATCACAAAGGTAAACCAAATATGGGGAGAAGAGTGTCAATTTAGATTTTATTGGTGGTTGGATCTTAATATCGACACCGTTTTTAAGGTATTTAATAGAATAGTAAGTCGTTTTAAATAAAAACGTTAAGTATTGGTGGGTTATTTTACTCGCTTTGGATAAGCTTTGAGTAAATTGTTGTGTGCGTTTTGTTCTGATAACCAATAGGCGTAATTAAAAATAGGAAATGCATTTTTATACATACTTAGATAGATGCAAAAGCACTAGTGAAGGAAAACAACTGGAGAATTTATTTTACTCATCGGATATTTATTTTATTAAAATGAATTCCGATGAGTAGTTAGTATTTATCAGATTAAGTTTGGGCTAATACGGCGTAGCTTTTAAATAATAGGTGGCGGGTTATGATTTATTTCATACCCATCTTTCACTATCTAAAAATCACTAACCATTTAGATGCACCTTTAAGTACCTCAAGCTTAGTGTACGATATCAGGAATATTCACTATAATGCACCAAAAAGAACGGTAAATCGGCATGATAAAAATCATTCAGAAAAGTTATTGATTTTATTAAAGTTTTTATTTTTGTGAAGAATAGCACTCCCCATTTTGCTACAACCTATCTTATGATGCAATGCCTAATACATTATTTCAATAATCCATTGAGATTAAAAAATAATCATATATAATTTGTAAACATTTTGTAAATAACATCACGACAGGTGTAAATCAATCCCCTTTTAAAAAGGGGGAGAGGAAAACACCATGGCAAACAAGCTTAATCGCCTGCTAGGTCAATCAGGTGAAGGATTAACTGGTGGATTACTTGATAGTTTTGGGGGTATCAGCTACAACCGCTACACCTTAACCGTTGAGGGATTCCGCTCAGCGATTTCTGTTCTACATGTTGAAAGAAATGAGCAGTTAAATCAATCTTGGCATTATACCTTTACCAGTACAGACAAAGCTACCGCAGCTACTAAAGCGCTGACCCTAATCTGTGGTGGTTCTTATATCAAAATCAGCAGTGAGGGCATTGAACTGGGCACGCAAGATAATGTGTATCTTAAATGTATGTGATGCAGAAGATGGGGCCAGCAAGTAATCATTTATCCGCAAAACTGAATAATAATAATCGAGAGCTCGAAGTCTTATTAAAAAAACAGGTATCGTTTAACTCAAAAGGCTTTTCGGCATAAGGAATAAGGCAATCAACATGACCATAAAAAAAATCGACAATTTCAACTTTCCCGTTGGTGAAGAGCAACTTAGTCAAGATGCGTATTATAAAGCATTATCAGAAGCGAGTAGTGGCTTCTACCCATTTGGTGAAAATGGCATATGGCATGGGGGCATTCATATTGATAAAGGCGTACTAAAAAAGCTGGATAATGATAATGTAGTGCGTTGTATGGCCCATGGTGAAGTGATTGCTTACCGAGTCGATAATATTTATCCTAAAATAGTGTATCAGGACAATGAACAGTTAGACGAAGCTTACCAAGACTGCCAAAAAGTGGCTTATTTTTCAACGGGCTTTACCTTAGTCAGACACCAGTTACAAATGCCTAAAGTCGCAAAAGCAACCGACACGCCACCCTCAATAACCTTATACAGTTTATATATGCATCAACTCGATTGGTATGGTTATCAGCAAAAAGAACAAGAAAGCGATAGTCAGGTTACTTATCCCCATTATTGGCAAGCGAAAGCCGGAGAAGTGGATGAGAAAAACGCAGACACCATTGCTGGCAGCGTGATACGCGAAAATGGAAAAAACACAAAGGTTGTGGGGTTATTGCTTAAAGGCAGTAAAGTTCGTTTAGGTGAACAAAAAAGCGGTATGTCTGGTTGGTATAAAATTGTGTCGATAACCGCAGGGGCGGTGGTAACACCAGACGGCTTTCAACATGAATTGAGCAATATTACGGGTTATGTTTGGCATAAAGATATTGGCACAACAGCAAATGATAGACCGACAGGAAAAACCGCAGAAACCAATAAGGATTATGAAATCTGTCGAGAAGATAATAAAAAGGTGGGCAAACCAGAAGTAGAAATCAAAGGGATTGCTATCTATGGCACTGCGAATGACAGCCAAAAGTTAACTTATTTGCCAAAAACGGCGACTTTTGAATTTGATGGGCAAGAAAATGGTTATGCTAAAATCTGTAAAATTGGTAATTGTACTGTTCCGGCAGTTTTGGTTGTTGAAAATGGTGGGGATGAAGCGCCACATAAGGGGTATGTCAAATTAACCTCACTGATAGTGACCCAACTTAAACCTGAAAAATTAGATAAAGTGGTGGTATTAAAAGCGCCTGTGCCAATCGATAAAGGCGACTTTATAGGTTACATCGGCCATAATGTCAGCCAATCCGAACGTTTTGACGAGCCTAAAGTTGCCCCATTATCTACGATGAAACGTGCATTAGACAAGCAATTACCGCCAATGGCACACATTGAATTATTGACTTGTGATGATTTGCCCGCGTTTATCACTAAAACCCGCTCCTTAGCGGACAAGCTTCCAGAAAGTGAAAAGACAATCATATTAGTTGAAAAAGAGGCCAGATTAATTCAGCCCTCAGCAGATAGCTATTTAAACAGTGGCATAGGGATTCATTTT
>NZ_LZGX01000097.1:0-7493 GCF_001690825.1 Gilliamella sp. Fer1-1 | reverse complement strand
AAAGTATACAGCTTTACGATTCAAAAATGGTTTATCGCAAGGAAAGATTATGCAGGTGTAAGTCAGTATGCTGACGCTAAACAATATTGCGAGCAGTTAGGGTATCAAGTACCTATCGTTAACCAACTGACTAATGCTAATTCCCGATATTGGAATCAAGGCTTAGCGGGTCAAGGTAACAACTACCAACGTCGTATTGGTGGTGGGCTTTTAGCTGAGTGGGGGGATATGCATGATTACCAATATCCTGGCAGCAATATGGAAAACTATGCTGTTTATTGGACTCAAAATACGTATCAAGCCGAACGACTCTATAACCTTGTGGTATATGCTAAGGATGGATCCTCTGGTGTTAGAACGTATGGAAGAACAGTTTGTGTAAATTAGTGATATACAGTTATGAACAATTAAATAAACCAGCAATAGCGAGGTACCCTTTTACAAAAATAATTGCACTAGTGTTTTGTATTTATGTGGATTTAAAGGAATAGTAACATGAAATCAAAAAAGCAACTGACGCTAATAAAAAAGAATAAAATAAAATCAGCTAGAAAGTTAACCTGTCGTTTTCCGTTTTTTTATGAGGATAAACAGTACTTGCTTTGTGATTTGTATTTAAAACTCACAAATAACCTAATCACCTTTAAATCAATTTTACCTTTTTGTTGTTTAACGGGGGTTAGCATTCCTTTGTTGGCTGATTTGCCCCAAGTTGAGCCTGTGACAACGGCAAACATCATTCAGGGCTCAGCGCCTTATTTAACATTTGATGGTGGACAAACTCAATCGTGGGATACGGATAGATTTTTAAATATCGAGCTACCTGATGGTAAAGTGCTAACCCCAAAAAACAATCCCTCATCTATAGCTAATCCGATATCATTGCCACGTGATGGTATAAAACTTAGTGATATTAAAACGCTTATTCCATCGGGTCAAAACGCTATTTCAATGACCGATTTGCTGAATAATAATGGTTTTTGGGCGGATAAAGATGGCGATGGTGATATTACCGCAACGGGGAATTTAACCATTACAGGTCGAGATGCCAATGGTACTGAAATGGGATTAGATGATACCTTTCAGGATTGCTATGCGCCATATAGTATCCAAATGTTTCATGATAGTTTTACCTTATCAACAGCTTATGGCTACCCTAATTCAACTCCGATGGTGTACAGTAATAATGTTATATATTATCTAAACCCACCTAAAGGCGCTTGTACTTATTCTGCCAAGCCCAACTTATTTTTAAGTAATAGTCGCAAAAATAATTGGGGTGGGTCGAATTATTCAGGGCCACCGAGTGAATGGGACGATGCAAAAGGCTTTAAACGTCAAGATTTAAATAATCCAGCATCAAACTTTCCAACCATGGGGGCATATGGGCTATTTTTTACCATGGATATGGTTGATAGCTTAGGCAGTGAGATGACGTTTGACAAGTCACCTGCTACATCGGGCATTGATTTAAATATAACGGGCAATGGCAACATTGCCAAGATTCGGTTAGTTGGACCCAAAGAGGGGGCTAGCGCTGCCGAGGCAGCAACCGCAGTACCGACGACCTTTATCTTATATTCCGATAAAGCCAAAACGAATAAAGTATATAGTTTTACCATTAAAAAATGGTTTATCGTAAGAAAGAATGATAATGGTATTAGTCATAGTTATGCTCAGGCTGAACAATACTGTAATCAGTTAGGCTATCAAATACCTACAGTTAATCAACTGACTAATGCTAATTCTCAATATTGGAATCAAGGTTTAGCAGGTCAAGGTAATAACTACCAACGCCGTATTGGTGGAGGGCTATTTTCAGAATGGGGAGAAACTTATGACTCTGTTAATATTAACTATGGCTACCCTGGTAGTAATTTCGCAAGTCATCGGGCTTATTGGACGAAAAACACATATAAACCTCCTTACGAACCCCTTATAAATCTTCAAGTACACTCTAATAAGGGAATGGTTAGTACTTGGGGTTACACGAGTTATGGCACGGTATGTGTAAATTAAAATTTCGCTATAATATTATGAATAATAAAACAAATAAGCATAAGCAGAGTGTTATTCAAGCCATACAAGCTTTTGTTAAACAAAAATTAGCTAATGACTTTTCGGGGCATGATATGGCGCATATTGAGCGAGTAGTGAGATTGGCCGAGCAGATTTTACAGCATGAACCAAAAGCGAATGCGTTTATTGTGATTGTGAGTGCTTATTTGCATGACGTGATTGATGAAAAAGTCGTTGCTGATGTAAATCAAGCTGTAATTGAGTTGCGTGATTATTTAATATTACAGGCGTTAACCGATAACGAAATTAAAATGATCTTTGACATTATTGAAAATATGTCATATCGAAAAAATCTTAATCAAAAAAAAGAATTATCATTAGAAGGGCAAATTGTACAAGATGCCGATCGCTTAGACGCATTGGGTGCAATTGGCATTGGACGCACTTTTTATTATGGTGGTAATAAGCATAATATTATGTACGATCCAAATATTTCCCCCCGAATGGCGTTGGATGAAGATAATTATAAAAGACCTAATACAGTTATTAATCACTTTTATGAAAAACTTTTGTTGCTTAAAGATATGATGAATACCCAAACAGCTAAAAAATTGGCTGAGCCAAGGCATCAATTTTTAGTTCAGTTTGTCGAACAATTCGAAAAAGAGTGGACAGGTAAGGAATAATTGCCCGCTATTCTATTGATTAAACAATAAGTAGGTTGTTGATAATGCTTTTAACTAGCCTAAAACTGCGTTTAGGCTTTTTTAAACTATTTAAAGGCTGGATTTACTAAGTTTGCTTGGTAAAGGTTGGTAACGGCGCTTAAAAAGGTATTGGCGCGCCAACAAGTGTTAGTACAATAGGTAAAGTGATTAAGCTTAATAATGTACTAACTAAGGTTGCGCTTGATACCAGTTCTGGGCGAGTATCAAATTGTACAGACATTAATGTGGTATTGGCAGCACTTGGCATTGCAGCTAATACAATTAATACTTGCTTATAAATTGGTAAAATAGGCATAAAATAAACTATACCACATGCAACCAAAGGTGAAATAACCATGCGGGTTAGCAATGAAAACAACAATTTTGGGTAATCAAGTTGTTTGATCTTTATTTTGGCTAGTTGCATTCCTAAAATAATCATAATCACAACAATTGAAGAATCACCAATCATAGCAATGGATGTCATTATTGATTTAGATAAAGGAATATGGCACAACTGAAAAATAATACCTAACAATGCCCCATAAGCAACTGGCATGCGAATAACTTTATTAATAACATCTTTTTGACTAACAATATCATTATGAGCACTGCCCTTTGCAGCGTAATAAATACCGACTGTGCTCATTACAAATTGTTGTAACACCATCATAATTACACCAAGATCAAATCCCACCGAACCAAAAAAAACCAAAAGTACCGGTGTACCGTAGTTGCCATTATTCATAAAGCATGCACTTAAAATCATAGCGCAACGCTCTTTAACTGAATATTTCATGAACAGCGACCAAATTGAGATGATAATGACTAATAAAAAACACAAGCCAAAAATATAACCAATATAAAATAGATAATCGGTAGTTAACGTATGGGTATAAAACGTTTTAAATGCCAAAAAGGGGGAAAGCACATAAAGTGACATTTTTGAAAGGTTGGCTACATCAAGTTTTAGTGCTTTTTGAGCGATGAACCCAACTATAAAAATACAAAAAATAGGAAATAAAATAATAAAAAATTGCATAAGCGATATCTTTAAGCTGATTAATTCATTGAATCAATAGTGGTTATTATTGATTCTCGTAATTGGTTACAGGTATTATCATCAAGCGCATTGTTATGTTTATCGGTTAAGATAAACAAATCTTCAATATGCTCACCAATAGTGGCAATTTTGGCACTCCTTAATGACAAATCTAAATTAGCAAATATTTCACCAACACAAGCAAGTAATCCTGGCATATCTAAGGCAATAAGTTCCATATAAGTTTGTCTTTCATTAAAGGCAGATAAGAAATTAACTTGTGTAGGTACAGAAAAAGATTGCAATCTTTTCTTTGGGGGTTTTATTCTCGCCGCTTGATAAACTGGTTGTTGTAGCGCTTTTTTTAGTGCGTTTATAATCCCTTGATGACGATCTTTTTGTATGGTTTGGCCATTAGGTTCTAATACAATAAACGTATCAAGGGCAAATCCTTTTTTATTTGTAATAATAAGTGCATCATGAATTGTTAAATTATGCATACTTAAGGTATTACAGACAGTGGCAAATAGATAAGGTCTATCGGGTGAATAAATAAAAACCTCACTACCACCATGATGTGAATTTAGGTTAATTAACACTAGTGTTTGAGATAAATCATGATGTAATAGATGTTGAACATGCCGTACAATTTGTTCTGTTGTATAACGTAAAAAATAATCTACCCGATAATCCAGCCAAAAATCGTTGATTTGCTGTTGATCATAATTTTCTGCAAGTAATATTGCGAGTGCTTCTTGTTTATGTTGGCGTGCAATACTGCGTTGTTCAGGAATTTGATGAATACCCGAGTCAAAGGAATGCATGGCAGTAAAATAAAGTTGGCGTATTAGGCTTTGCTTCCAGCTATTCCAAAGTGTTTCATTGGTTGCACAAACATCTGCTACTGTTAAACAAAGCAAATACTGTAAGCGACGTTTGCTTTTTACTTGTTGAATAAATCCTCGAATTACTGCTGGATCTTGTAAATCTTGGCTTTGAGCGGTAACAGACATCAGTAGGTGATAGCGGACTAACCAGCAAATTAAATCAATGTCTTTGGTTTCGAGTTCGTGCAACTGGCAAAATTTTTCAACAAGCTGTGCACCTATTTCAGAGTGATCGCCATGTCGGCCTTTACCGATATCATGAAATAAACCACTAATAATCAGTAGTTCCGGTTTAGATAATTTAGTAAACACAGTTGAACTATTAGGGTGCTTTCGCTTACCACTATCTGTTTTTAAGTTATCCAATTCAATTAGTAACCGAATCGTATGCTCATCAACCGTATAAGTATGAAAAAGATCAAACTGCATCATTCCAGCAATGTGCTTCCAATCTGGAATATAGGCGGCCAATATGCCATATTGATGCATGGGTAAAATAGCTTTTTTTATTGCATCGGGATGTTTGATAATCATCATAAATATTTGTCGAGATTTGGGATCTTCGCATAGCAAAGTACTTAATTTTCTTCTTGCCGAACGTAGCTGCCTAATGGTATTTGAATAAAGCCCGGTGATTTGTGGGTTAAGCAATATCGTATAAAAAAGCTGCATAATCATAACAGGATCTGTTTTAAAGAGATTATCATTTTTTATATCAATTAGGTTTTCTCTAATTTGGAAATGCTCATCAATATTATAAGATTTACTTTTTTGGGGATGCTCAAGTATAGATTCATAAAACAGTTGTAATAACATCTGATTAAGTTCTGTAATATTGTGTGCAACTCGGTAATAGTCATGCATCATTTTTTCTACTGGCGTATTGCCCTCACCTTTGTAACCTAGCATGTTGGCAATACTAAGCTGGCGATCAAATAACAGACGATTATCATAACGTGAAATGACGCAATGAAGCGCAAAACGTATTCGCCATAAAAACTTACGACAAGTTTTAAAGTCTGCAATATCTTCATGGGTTAAATATTTGAAATCAGCCATTTTTTGTAAAAATTCACCACCAAAATGACGAATTGCTATCCATTGAATAGTTTGCATATCTCGCAAACCGCCGGGGCTATTTTTTAAATCAGGCTCAAGATTATAAGAGGTGCTGTGATACTGCTTATGGCGTTCATGTTGTTCTTGGATTTTTGCCTTATAAAAAGCTCGAGAAGGCCAAATTTTATCGCTAAAAATTTGTTTATGTAGCTCATCTAACAATAATTGATTGCCCGAAATAAGCCTTGATTCAATCAAATTGGTCATTATGGTAATGTCGTTTTTTGCTTCTTGTAAACAAATTCTTAATGTCCTAACACTATGTCCTATATCTAAATGTAAATCCCATAACAAACGAACTAAATCACTAATCTGTTTTTCAATCTCTTTTGCCAACGGATAATCACTTAAAATCAAAATATCAATATCCGATAAAGGATGTAATTCAGCACGACCATAACCGCCAACAGCGATTAAAGCAATACGATTACGTTTAAAAAAAGAAGATACATGTTTAGGAATTTGATAAAAACACCATAGGCGCTCAAGCAAACGATCAATAAATTGACTACGTAAATAGACTAATATATCAATATCAACTTGTTGCTCAAATTGAATCATAGACCATTGTTGAAAAGCTTCAAGCTGCTGTTTTAGATAGCTGATATTTATTTGGTCATCGCTAAAATTAAGAGGAGAGATAGGGTAACACAAATGTGTTTTAGTCATAGCTATATCATTAATATCAAGACAATTCAATAGCTATATCGTTACCTGATTTTAAATGTCTGTCAAGTTACTCTTTTTTGCCATACTCAATGTATGATATAAAGAAAATATTCTGGTTAATATCATACATTTTTAATTTAAGTTTCTTTAAATTATTATTTGTACTTGTTAATCATGCAATTTTACCTCTACCAAAATGAAAATAAAAAATAAGTATGATACTAGCTCTGTTGTGTATTTTCCTCTTGCAGTATTATGTCAAAACCATCTGGGTTGAATGGTAAGTCATCATAAAGTTGAGGGGCGTTTTGGTCTTTAACCTCGTCAGTGGTTAATAATATATTGCCTTGATTATCCAGATATTGATTTTTTACATTACCATCGGTGGATATTTCAATATGGTTAGTTTTAATACCTTGTTGATTAAACCGCTCTAATATGGCAAACACTGTCTTATTTTTTAACAGTTTGAATGTCCTAATCGTATTCCCTTGGGCATCTTTAATGATTTGAGATGAGGGAAAATAACTGCCTTTTTCATACTCTGTTTCTATAACTAATTTAGGCACTAAATGGCTTTCAAGCACGGTTAATGTACTGCGAACAGGGGTGTTTTTTTTGTATGCAAATTCGGTTGTTAGCCACTGCATTCGTGTTTTTTTTACTATCGAAATGATTTTACCCATTTCTTTTTCAACACGGATATAAGTCGGTAAGCTTACTGCTTGCTCAACACTCTCTAATGGCGTTAACTGGTTTTTATCGCCCAATACATAAAAATAAACACCATTTTCTAATGGTTTAAATTGCGCTAAGGGGAATGTGAGCGGAGTTTGTAACCATTTTGTTTTATTAATTTTTTTGTATTGATAATTATCACCCATTTCTATTTCGATTAAATCACTGTATTTATTATTGGGCGATTGGTTCTCTGCTTGAATTAAAGTTAATGGAGCTTGATGTGGAAAGTTTTTATATCGCTCTGCCATAAAACCCGGAAAAGGTAATTGGTGGTAATAAACTTGCTTAGGTTTAATACCTAAATATTCG
>NZ_LZGX01000096.1:0-19486 GCF_001690825.1 Gilliamella sp. Fer1-1 | reverse complement strand
TGAATGATTTTTGTTGTTAGCATTGTGCTATTGAAAAGCGCTTAGCTCGCCAGCTTTGCTGGTTCGAAACTAAGTTTTACGCTGTATTAGCTCTTCTTTGATTGTTTATTCTTAATCAATATTATTACAGAAATCTTCCCAATTTTATCAGAGATAGTTTGATCTACCGTAATTGAGCAGTTTCGGTTGTATAATCCCTTATGCCTATTTTATCTCTCGGCAAAATTTGAGCGGATAACCAAAGGTTTTCCCAATAAAACATTGGGTAAAAAAACTTGAAAACTTTTGCAAAAAATACTTATCAAAAACTTTCAGGTAGTTTTGTATTTTCGCATAGCGGTTACCATAAAAAATCAATTAAAAAGAATAGAAAATTGCTTATTTAGGTGAATAATCAGCGCCAAAATAGTGAACACTTATTTTCGTTAATTCACCATTACTGATAATCTTTTTTATTCCCTCATTAATATCTTTAGTTAACTGTTCGCCTTTATTCCCTTTGCTGATTAATAAATAGCTGTATGGTAAGGCAATTCGATCGGCATCATCGTTACTTAATTCTATTGTTTTCAAGTTAAGATTATGTTCATTAATTAATTGTGATAGCATCACTTTATCGATTAATTGAAAATCATATTGCCCTGTTTCAACATGCTGTAGCACAGGCAATAAATCCGCTTCACTATAGGTAATTTTGACGGGGTTATTAGGGTACTGTTGATTATATAACTCTAATGCGGTTGCATAGTTAAGACCTGGATAAACTTCTGTCGATTTCCCATTAAGATCACTAAATTGTTTTATATCATTATTGTTTTTTGCCACCGCAATGGCGTATTGGTTTTGAAAAATAGGGGCAGAATAAAAATACTTTTCTTTCCGTTTTTCATTCATGGCGAAATTATTAGCGCCCACGTGATAACGTTGTGAGTCAAGCCCAGCTAAAATTGATGGAAATTCAGTAATTTCAAAACGAACCTCATATTGCGGTAACTGTGCAAATATTGCTTTTGCAACATCAATGTCATATCCCATTAACTCGCCTTGTCCATCTACTGTAGAAAAAGGACTAGGTGACCCTGACGTTGCAATAACAATTTTTTCTTTCCCTGTAGTTTGAGTACCTATAGTTTTAGTGCCTTTATTTTGATTGTCGCAACTCGTTAAAAACAAAGCACCTAATATTAGAAAAAAATACCATTTTTTGCCGTTCATAATGCAATACCTCCCTTTGGTTTGGATCAATGTTTCGCTTATTTTGAGTGGTTTTTTAACTATATTTTAAATAAACCCCATATTCTTCATTTCAGTTAGGTGCTCGGGTTGATAACGAGCCATGCCCGTTTTCATTAAATCAAAACCTAAATTTTTATAAAACTCGACAGTTTGTGGGTGAGTATAAAGGATGATATTACAGTGTTGTACTCGCTCAACGAGTTTATCAACAATCAGCCTTCCATATTGTTGCCCATGGAGGCGTTTTACCAATGCAATGTTATATATTGCAGCTTGGCAAATACCATCAGATAATGCACGCCCTACGCCAACAACTCGATCTTTTTCCAGTAAAAATACCACAGCATAACTATTTCGAAACACCTGTTCTTGTGTCTTTGCGTCAAATGAGCTTAATCCATAAAAAGTCAGCAAATCAGCAACATCTTGCCAATTAATATCTTCACAATGTTGTTGAATAACAATTTTCATTCATGCTCCATTTATTAAATTTCGTAATCAATTTGCCCTGTTGAATAATATCTCGCTAAAAAATCTTTTGTTCTTTGTTGCGTCGGATTTGCAAATATCTGCTGTGGTGAACCATCTTCAATGATTTTGCCTTTATCTAAAAATAGCACTCTAGCTGCAATATCATGCACAAAACTCATTTCATGAGAAACTAAAATCATAGTAACGCCTGATTTAGCAGCTATTTTTATTGTTGCTAATACTTCACCCACTAACTCGGGATCAAGCGCTGAGGTTGGCTCATCAAGTAATAAGACTTTGGGCTCCATAGCTAATGCTCGAGCAATGGCAACTCGTTGCTGTTGCCCACCAGATAATTGTTTGGGATAGTGATAGATTCGTTCGCCGAGTCCTACTTGCACTAGTTTTTCGTGTGCTATCTGTTGTGCTTTATCCTTTGAGTATTTTTTGACAACAATTAGCCCTTCCATCACATTTTCTAAGGCATTTTTTTGTTGAAATAGATTGAATTGCTGAAATACCATTGCCGATTGTTGGCGAAATGTAACAATTTCATGTCTTTTTATACAACTCACATCAAGTTGAAAATTATCAATGCGAATCTTACCTTGCTTTGGCTTTTCTAATAAATTTAAACATCTCAAAAGCGTTGACTTACCCGCACCAGAAGCCCCAATAATCGCCACAATTTCAGCAGGGTGAATGTGAAAATTAAGGTGATTTAATATAAGATTATGATGAAAAGACAAGGTTAAATTTTGCACACTAATCATAATAATTTTCCTCGGCGATAACTTGGGGTGTTCGCACAATCAGAAATGGTTAAGCGCTTTTCCAAATATTTGACAATTAGTTCAATGATGATGGTTAAGACCCAATAAATTAATGCCAATGAAATATAAACTTCAAAATAACGGTAACTATGCCCTGCTAAGGTTTTGCCTCTGCCAGTCATTTCTGTGACTGAGCAGACAAACGCTAACGATGTACCTTTTAACAAACCAATCATTGCGTTACCTAAATTGGGCAATGCCACAATAAAAGCTTCAGGAATGACAATTCGACGTAACAACTGACTATAGGTCATGCCTAATGATTGGGCTGCTTCAATCTGTCCTTTATTAACAGACTGCAATGCCGCACGTATTGTTTCTGAATTATAAGCCGCCTCGTTGAAAGAAAATGCAATTAATACAAAAAGCATTGGGGGTATGCCATTGATATTATAATCAGTGCCATAAAAATAATTGATATAACGTAATAGAATGGGGATGCCATAAAAACTTAAATAGAGTTGCACCAATAATGGCGTGCCTCTGATAAAAGAGACAAAAACCGTCGCTATCGGTGATAATATTGGTATTTTATTCATTTTGACGATAGCAATCATTAACCCTAGAATGATGCCAAGTAGCATCGAGAAAAAGGTAATAAAAAGTGTTACAGGCAAGTAAGCAAGTAACGTTGGAATTTGGGTAAAAATCAATCCGACATCCAATATATTTGGCATTATAATTATCCCATTAAAATTATTGACTTGAACTAATCTGTTTGTCCCTGTTGTGTGGTGTATGCCAATTATTGACATCAGGCCCCAAAGGCAAAATGTCATAGGGATTATGCGCGCTATCTCCTAAAAAGTAGCCTTTTTTGATTGCCTGAAAATCCGTTGTTTCGCCAAAAGCAGGTATTTGATAAAGATCTCGAGCATAGGCCCATAAGTTAGGATAGTCGATAATCCGATTACGATTGGTTTTAAAAGCGCAATAGTAGGCAACATCAAATCGAGCCAAAGTAACATAAAGGCGAATATCAGAATCCGTAATTTGATCACCAAATAGATAACGTGATTGACTCAAACGCTGTTCTAATTTATCTAATTGATTAAAGACAAGATGATATGCATCTTCATAGGCTTTTTGCGTGCGTGCAAAACCCGCTTTATACACACCATTATTCACTTCATGAAATATTACATCATTTAGTGCGTCAATATCAGCACGTAATTTTTCAGGATAAAGGTCTGGAGCGCCAGTTTTATGAAAAGATTTAAATGCTGTTTCCCAATAATAAGTAAGCTTAAAATAATCATTATTGACAACTTTGCCTGTCTTAATATCAACCACCGTTGGCACTGTTGCTCTTCCTTCATATAGTGGATCGGTTGAAGCATAGATTTCAGGTAAATAACGGATACCAAGCACAGGATCAACACCGCCAGCATCCAGTGAAAATTCCCAGCCCTTATTAGTTCTAATCGGGCTTACTTTACCTACACTGATGACATTGTCTAATCCCAATAATTTGATAGCAATCATTGAGCGATGTGCCCAAGGGCAAATCGCTGCCCAAATTAAACGATAACGACCAGCTTCAACAGGTAACTGTCCGGGTTTATCGCCAAATGGTGTGTCAAAGCGGTTTGCTTGGCGAACAAATGCTCCATTTTTGTCAATCTCATTATTTTCATTAGTAGCAATTTTTTCTATAGCTAAAGACATATGCTTACCTCTTATTATTTGGTACTGCAAAATGCAACTATCTGACAACTTAGTTCAATCTAACATCAAATATTTCGCAGATAAAATAACAAATAAGCATATTTATATAATTATCAATTATATAGAAGATAAGTTACGGTATAAAAATTGCCTTAATTAGGTTAACTATTTTCCTAAACGTTTATATAGCCTTTCAGGGCGGCCAATTTTGCCGTGATTAAGCTCGACCGTTAATAATTTTATTTGAACACAATACTCTAAGTATCGTCTGGCTGTTGTTTTACTAATATTGGCTTTTTCAACTATTTCATCAACGGTTAGTACGCTATCGGTCTGCATAAAAATGTCTTTCACTTTCTGTAAAGTGATTTCTTCAATACCTTTTGAGTGTCGATTCATGTTCACAAAGTCTTTTGTTTGTAAATTGAAAAGCTCATCAATTTTTCGTTGGTTGACATGTTTTTGTAGGCTTTGTCGATACAAAAAGAGTTCAAAACGTTCAAGTGAATGTTTTAAACGTTGGTAAGAAACTGGTTTAATCAAATAATCAAAAGCACCGTAACGAATGGCTTTACTACACGTTTCCATATCACTTGCTGCGGTAATAAAAATTACATAACAATCTAAATGATTATTAATAATATATTCAAATAATTCAATTCCTTTTCCATCAGGCAAATAATTATCCAGTAAAATCAATGTTGGTTTGAGTCTTTCAACCATGATTTTAGCTTCTTCTAGATTGGAAGCGATACCTATGACTTTAACTCTTGTATCTTTTTGAATAAATTCTGCATTTAACTCAGCTAGTATTGGCTCATCTTCGATAATAAGCACTTTAATGATATCTTCTTGAAACTCGTTCATATAATTACCTTTTATTATTTAGGGATAAATACAGAAAAAATGGTTCCATAGGGGATATTATCTTCAAATGTAATATAACCATTGGCCTTTTTTATGTAAGTTGAAACAAGGTGTAAACCAATACCATGTTCTTTACCCTCTTGTGATGTGACACCGGGTTCAAAAATTGAATTACGAATACTTTTATCAACACCACAACCTTGATCAGTCACTTCTAATACAATTTCGTCTGTTGCATCACTAAGATATAAATAAATTGTTTTATCTCCAAGATCATTTTTCAAACTCGCATTAAAAGCATTATCAAGCAAGTTACCTAAAATTGACATAAATTCTGTTTCAGCCATAAGTAAGGGTAATTCACTTAATTGGCAGGCAGGATCAAATATTAAATTTAAGCCTAGCTCATGCGCTTTTGAATATTTACCGATTAATAAACCACATACAGCTGGAACCTTAAAATGTTCCGTAATAAAATCTAGATTACTTTGATTATCTGCAGAGTGTAATGCAATAAAAGATTGAGCTTCTTCATACCGTTTCATATAAATTAAACCAGATAACGTTGCCAACCAATTAAGATGCTCATGCCTTAATGCACGTAAATTATCAACATACTGGTTCACTTGTGTTAATTGCATACTTAATATATTAATATCGTCAAAGTTACGGAAAGTAATAACCCAACCTTGAATTTTATCATCGATCACCACGCGAACTTTGTTTGCAATCACGATAATATTATTGAAATAACAAATATGATCGTGTATGTCTTCTGTTTGACTTTCATTTCTAAAAATAAAATCGGTTGATTGAATAAACTCGCTTAAATTATGTTTATGTAGCTCATCATCACTTATTTTAATATTCAACATAGTGCGAGCTGATTGATTAATATTGATAATGTTATAACTCAGATCGATTGCAATAACACCTTCAAAAATAGATTCCATAATCGATTTTTGGCTTTTTACCAGTAATGCAATTGCTTTAGGCTCTAAATTAAACATCTGTTGTTTTATTGCTTTTGAAAAAAAATAAGAAAAAATAAATAACGCTAAAAACAATAATGAACAACAAATAATAAATGGTATAACTTGTTGTATATGCAGTGCATTAATATCATCAATCATATAACCGACTGAAACAATACCTATAATTTTACCGTTATCAACGATCGGCGCTTTACCTCTTAATGCTAAACCAAGAGAACCCTCACTAATTGTGATGCTACTATTACCATTAAGAACCTCTTTGTTATCGTCACCAATCATAGGCGAGTGTAAAGGGCTATTAGCCGTATGGAATAGACGATTAGCTTTTGCATCACCAATAACAATATAGCTAGCATCACTTTGTTCAAATATATCTACGATGAGGTCGGCTATTTTTGATGTATCTTTATCTTTGACATATTGGATTAAACTTGGTAAAACAGATAGCTCTTTTGCTTGGATTTGAGCTTTTTCGCCTAGGCTACGATATAAATTAGTTTCTATCGTATTCCAAATATAGCTCTGTAATAACGCAAGCACAATCAACGAAAAAAACAGCAGCGATAAAAAAAGCTTTGTTGTAAACGATAACTGAATTTTTTTTCGCATTTTACATTTACTTCTCAAATTAAATTAAAATAATTCTAACATAGCATTAAAAAACATATAGCCGTTAAAACCATAAAAACCACAGTTAATTTATGATTTACATCACAAAAATTTTATTAATTTTTTGTAAAGATATGCTTATTGAATTTGAATAAGTAAAATCATTTTGGAGAAAAAAATAAATGGCGGATTTCAAGTCACTTGAAAATAAACGTAATCAAAAAGAATCAACGAGTAAGCCCTTTGAAGAAAGGCTAACAGGTTGGCCATATAATTGGTGGCGCCTAATGGACAACTATAAAATTGGTGTCATTCCATTACCATTATTTATTATTGCCGGCATCCTTATCTTTAGTGAAGTATTAGTAACGGGTAAATTGCCTAGTGAAATTGTTGTCATGGTAGTGACTTGTGCTTTTTTTGGTTTTTTATGTGGTGAAATCGGTAAACGTTTACCTATCATTGGGAAAATGGGCGCTGCAGCAATTTGTGCAACCTTTATTCCATCAGCATTAGTTTATTATGGTATTCTTCCTAAACCAGTTGTTGAAGCTACAACAAAATTCTATAAAGATACGCATATTCTGTATTTATATATTTGTTGTATCATTGTGGGCAGCATTATGAATATGGATAAGAAAACCCTTATTCAAGGCTTCTTAAAAATCTTCGGCCCAATGGTTTGTGGTGAAATTGTTGGTATGATTGTTGGTGTTGGTGTTGGTTATTTACTTGGTTTAACGCCATTTGAAACATTCTTCTTCTTAGTATTACCTATTATGGCTGGTGGTGTTGGTGAGGGGGCGATCCCACTTTCAATTGGATATGCATCAATTTTAGGTATGGAGCAAGGTGAAGCACTTGGGCGCGTATTACCAATTGTTATGTTAGGTGGTTTAACGGGTATTATCTGTGGTGGCATTTTAAATCGCATCGGTAAAGTTTATCCACACTTAACAGGTAACGGTCGATTATTGCCTGCATCTGCAGATGATGAAGTTATGGATAAAAAAGCTGCTAAAACTGAATCTATTATTGATGTAACAACCTTTGCTTCAGGTGTATTGTTAGCCGCTATTCTTTATATGGTTGGTATGATTGGGCATAAAGTAACGGGTATTCCAGCACCAGTAGGAATGTTATTTGCTGCAGTTTTTGTTAAACTAATTTCTGGTGTTTCGCCTAAAGTATTAAGTGGTTCACAAGTTGTTTACAAATTTTTCCAAACCTCAGTTACCTATCCAATTTTATTTGCGGTAGGTGTGGCAATTACACCATGGGATAAAATTGTTGCAGCTTTCACTATTACAAACTTAATTGTTATTGTTTGTACTGTAGTTAGCCTAGTTACCACTGGTTTCTTTGTTGCTAAAAAACTTGGTATGTACCCAGTTGATGCAGCAGTTATCTCATGTTGCCAAAGTGGTCAAGGTGGAACAGGTGATGTGGCAATCTTAACAGCTGCAGAACGTATGGAGCTTATGCCATTTGCACAAATTGCAACTCGTATTGGTGGTGCAATCAATGTATCTGTATCATTACTCATTCTCGGCAATTTCTTAGTATAGAATTTACATATTAACGAACAACCTTGGTTTATACTAAGGTTGTTTATTTTTATTTCATATTTACTATCAACACCAACAGCTTTTAAGGAGTTTTCATGAAGCTTGTCAGTTATCTTGTCTCTGGTAGAGCAAGTTTTGGTCTTCTCACTCAAAATGGCATTATTGATTTAAAAGAAAAATTGGGCGATAAATACGTTGACTTAAAATCGCTACTTGCTGATGAGGAAGGGCTATCTATTGCCAAAACCTACCTAGATGCCCCAAGTGACATTGAAGAGCAAGACATTACTTATTTACCAGTTATTCCAAACCCAAACAAAATTTTATGTGTTGGTATGAATTATGCTGAAAAACGTGCAGAATTTAATGAAACCAGCTCTGCTCCTACGCTTTTTGTTCGTTTTCCAGATTCACAAACCGGTCATAAAACCAACATTATTAAACCAGCCATTACTAATGAATTGGATTATGAAGGCGAATTAGCTATTATTATTGGTAAAACTGGTTTTCGCATTAAACAAGAAGATGCGTTATCTTATGTAGCTGGTTATAGTTGTTATATGGATGGTTCTATTCGTGATTGGCAATATACCTGGTTTACCGCAGGTAAGAACTGGCCAAATACTGGTGCATTTGGCCCATGCATTACAACGCGCGATGAGATTCCAGATCCAAAAGCGCTTTCTTTAACCACCTATTTAAATGGGAAAGAAATGCAACATGACTCAATTAAGAATCTTGTGCATACTGTACCTGAATTAATTTCTTATATTAGTACTTTTACCCATTTATCTCCGGGAGATGTGATTCTTACTGGCTCACCAGGTGGTGTTGGTAAAAAACGCAATCCACCTGTATTTATGCAAGATGGTGATAAAATAGAAGTTGAAATCACGGGTATTGGTCGTTTAACCAATTATGTAGTAGCTGAAAAAAGGTAAACTCATGTACGATTTGGTTGATTACACGGTTATTGATATTTCTAAGTCAGAGCAAGATTATCAAGAAATTGAGCAGTTATTACTGCGATCTGATCTCAAGCTAGATCCACAAGTTACTCTTTTTGTTGTAGCGAAAATTAGCGCTAAAATTATAGCTTGTGCTGGTATTGATCGTGATATTATAAAATGTGTTGCTATTGATCCAGATTACCGTGGCAATCAACTAAATCTAACTTTAATGGATTACACAATAAAATATGCCAATGAAAATGGCTATTTTCACCTTTTTTTATATACCAAGCCTGAAAATATAGATTTTTTTAAAGGATGTGGTTTTTACCCTATTGTTGAAATTACAGGGCTAGTTGTTCTAATGGAAAACAATCCTGTTGGAATTAAGCAGTATTGTAAAAAGCTAAATGCACAACAAAAAGCAGGGAAAAAAATTGGTAGTATTGTAATGAATGCCAACCCTTTTACTAAAGGGCATCAATATCTTATCCAATATGCAGCAAGCCAATGTGATTGGTTGCATGTTTTTGTCGTCAATGAAAATGCTTCATTATTTTCATTTGATACACGCTTAAAGTTAGTTAAAGATGGCACTCAACAAATAAAAAATGTTACTGTGCATGCAAGCTCACCTTATATTATATCAAGAGCAACATTCCCAACTTACTTTCTAAAAGATAAGGCAAAAATTGATCGAGCTTATATGGGCATCGATTTACTTATATTCCGAAATTATATTGCTCCAACGCTTAATATTAACTATCGATTTGTTGGAACTGAACCCTATGATGAAGTCACCAAAGCTTATAATGAAGCGATGTGTTATTGGTTAGAAGATAAAACGATTAGTAATTGCCCTGCTATTACTGTTGTTGAAGTTCAGCGAATAACTGAAGGCGATACTATCATATCTGCCTCAGTCGTGAGAGAATTATTGGCATCTGAGCAATATGAACAGGTAAAAAAGTTAGTTCCATCGACAACATGGGATTACCTTTCAGCTAATTTGGATAAATTTAAAATTTAATACATTTTAAAAGGTAGCAAAATGAAAATACAAAAAGAAGCCATGGCAGGGACTCTTGAATCTAGCGATTTGTTAGTCAAAGTCATGCCAAACACGGGGATCGAAATTGTCATTAATAGTGATGTTAATAAACAATTTGGCGATCAAATCCGCGCGGTTGTTGAACAAACTTTAAATGAGCTTAATGTCACTGATGGTTTAATCATTATCGATGATAAAGGTGCACTGGATTGTGCTATTAAAGCAAGAATTCAATGTGCGGTATTACGTGGCGCAGAAGAAGAAAACTTAGATTGGAGTAAATTACTATGAAAAAATTACGTCGAAGTATGCTATTTCTTCCAGGTGCAAACGCTGCCATGTTGTCGACTTCGTTTGTTTATAAACCTGATTCAATTATGTTTGATCTTGAAGACGCCGTTTCAATTAAAGAAAAAGATTCAGCTCGTTTATTAGTTGCCCAAACATTACTGCTTCCTGTGTATAAAGAACACGGAATTGAAACAGTAGTTCGAATCAATGCACTTGATACTCCATTTGGCTTAAAAGACCTTGAGGCAGTAGTAAGAGCTGGCGTTGACGTTGTGCGCTTACCAATGACTAACTGTGCCGAAGATATCCATGAGTTAGAAGCGCACGTTGAAAGAATCGAAAAAGAGTGTGGACGTGAAGTTGGTAGCACCAAATTAATGGCTGCAATTGAATCGGCACAAGGTGTAGTTAATGCTGTTTCTATTGCTAAAGCTTCTCCACGTTTAATTGGTATTGCGTTAGCAGCATTTGATTATCTTGTTGATATGCAAACTGAGCGAGGTGATGGCACAGAGTTATTCTATGCTCGTTGTGCAGTACTACATGCAGCGCGTGTAGCCAAAATTGATGCTTTTGATGTGGTTTATTCTAATGTTAATGATGATGAAGGTTTCTTAAAAGAAGTCAGCTTAATTAAAAAATTAGGTTATAACGGTAAATCACTGATTAATCCAAGACAAATTGAGTTACTACATAACGCATATGCACCAACAGCGGCTGAAGTTGAACACGCCCAAAAAGTGGTTGAAGCAGCAGAAGAAGGTGAAAGAAAAGGTCTTGGCGTTATCTCTCTAAACGGCAAAATGATTGATGCACCGATTATTGCTCGTGCTAGAAAAGTTATTGAGCTAGCCAAGTATTCTGGTGTACGTAAAGAAATTTGATAGGATTGAAAAATGACTACTTCCATAAATAAAAAAATTGATGATTTGCTTAAACAGCATCCTGATCTCAAGAATATCACGCCATTTATTGACGCTAATGCCACGACTCCATATTTAAAAGATGAGTCTAAATATACGCGTAAATTGTGTGACTCTATTGAACAAGCAATCAAAAAATGTGAATTACGTGATGGTATGACTATTTCTTTCCATCATGCATTTCGTGAAGGCGATAAAGTTATCAACAAAGTAGTTGAAACTATTAGCAAATTAGGGATTAAAAATTTAACATTAGCATCAAGCTCACTATTAAGCTGTAATGCTGCACTGATTCCTCATATAGAATCAGGTGTGGTTACTAAAATTTATACCTCTGGTTTACGCGGTAAATTAGCCGATGCGATTTCTCATGGTTTAATGGAAAATCCTGTCCATATCCATTCTCATGGCGGGCGTGTAAAACTTATCCAAAGCGGTGAAATTAATATTGATATCGCATTTTTAGCTGTATCGACAGCGGATGAGCAAGGTAATGCTAATGGTGTATCAGGCAAATCACAATGTGGTGCTCTTGGTTATGCGATGGTTGATGCACAATTTGCTAAAAAAGTGGTTTTATTGACTGAAGATATTGTTGGGTATCCTAATCATCCAGCAAGCATTCGTCAGGATCAAGTCGACTATATCGTTAAAGTGGATGAAGTGGGTGATCCAACAAAAATTAGCGTAGGTGCCGCACGAATTACAAGTAACCCTCGAGAGTTAATGATTGCTCGTTATGCCGCAGATGTTATTGAACATTCTGGGTATTTCAAAGATGGCTTTTCAATTCAAACAGGTTCAGGTGCCTCTTCAACTGCTGCCACTCGTTTCCTTGAGAACCGTATGCGCGCACAAAACATTACTGCATCGTTTGCATTAGGTGGTATTACAGCAAGCATTGTTGATTTGCATGAAAAAGGATTGGTTAAACGTTTATTAGATACGCAGAGCTTTGATGGCGCTGCTGGGCAATCTTTAGGGCGTAATAAAGATCATATTGAAGTATCAACTAATGTTTATGCAAACCCGGCATCTAAAGGGGCTAGCGTCGACGAGTTAGATATTGTGATTCTAAGTGCGCTAGAAATTGACCTCGATTTTAATGTTAATGTTTTAACTGGTTCTGATGGTGTTATGCGTGGTGCGTCAGGTGGTCACTGTGACACAGCTGCTGGTGCAAACTTAACAATTATTGTTGCACCATTAATTCGTAGTCGTATCCCTACTGTGATTAAAAAAGTAACAACAGTTGTAACGCCAGGGGAGAGTGTCGATGTTCTTGTTACTGACCATGGTATAGCTGTTAATCCTGCTCGTCCTGAAATTGCAGAGCGTTTAAAAGCAGCAAATTTACCAGTCATGAGTATTGAAGAGCTCTATCAACGCGCTGTTTCTTTAACTGGCGAACCAAAACCAATTGAATTCAAAGATAAAATCGTTGGTATTGTCCATTTCCGCGATGGCTCTGTTATTGATGTCGTTCGTGAAGTTAAAGATTAATTTTCGCTAATCTGCCAATATGACCATAGCCTGATATGTAAAAGTATCAGGCTATACTAATTTCTATTCTATATTACTTTTTATTCAATGAAAAAATGTTGATTAAATTTTCTGATGGTACACCAATTAGCCTTGAACAAATGTTATTAGCCAAGGAACAGCGTGTAAAAAATCAAAAACAGGCGATAACATGTTATGAACAACCCATCATATCGTTAAGCTTAGTCATTCCTGGTACTATAAAAAACAGTAGTGGCGCACGTTATCTTTTTGATGAAGCAATTAAGGCTCTCCATCGCTGCTTTTTACAAAATGGTATCCTGATAATCAATGAACAGCATTATCATCATAATACTGGTTCAGAGGCTATTATGGCTATAAAGTGTTCAGCTAATATGCTCAAACAATATTGTATGGATATTGAAGATAATCACCCATTAGGACGTTTGTGGGATATTGATGTTATTGACCCTATTACAAAAAAAAGTCTTTCACGTTCGCAATTTGAAGATCAACCAAGGCAATGTTTAGTTTGTCATGAAGTAGCAAAAGTGTGTGCTCGAGCTAAACGGCATTCTGCTAGCGAAATTTTTAAGGTAATTGAAGAAAAGATTGAAAATTTCAGAAAAAATATAGAGTACGCAAAAACAAGTCATAAATAAAGGGTTGATGAAATCATATAACAACGATAGCCATCAACCTTATTCATATTTTAGACTTAAATTAAATGTTCTCAAGCGCTTGCTGTAAATCTTTCAGTAAGTCAGCAATATCTTCCAAACCAACGGAAATTCGCAATAATTGATCTGATATACCTGCTGTTTTTCGTGCTTCAGCACTAATCCCTGAATGTGTCATAGTTGCAGGATGGCATACAAGGCTTTCAACACCGCCGAGCGATTGAGCTAAGGTAAAAATATTAAGTGCCTTTAAAAATTTCGGCATTACATCATCATCGCCAGCTAATTCAAAACTTAGCAAAGAACCAAAACCTTTTTGTTGCTTTTTAGCTATATCATGCCCAAGGTTTGAAGATAACGATGGATGGTAAACTTTTGCTATTTTAGGGTGATTAACTAAAAAATCTACAACTTTTTGGGCGTTATCCTGCTGTACTGTTACTCTAGCAGCAAGGGTCCGTAATCCACGCAATAATAGATAACTATCAAATGATGAAGTAAGCGTACCAATATTATTTGCCCACCATAATACTTCTGTAGCGAGTTGTTGATCTTTAAAAACTAAAATGCCAGCGAGTAAATCCGAATGCCCGTTTAAAAATTTGGTACAAGAATGGGTAACAATATCAGCACCAAGTTCTAATGGTTTTTGCAAAATAGGCGTCATAAAGGTATTATCGACTAAAACCAAAGCGCCAACGTTATGTGCTTGCTGCGCAATTTCTTTAATATCTACAACTCGGAGCAAGGGGTTGCTTGGTGTTTCAATTAATACTAATTTAGGATGTAAACTCAATGTTTCTTGCAATGCGGCAGGATCAGATTGATCAACGAATTTTACTTTAAAGTAGCCTTTTTGGCTTAAACTATTAAAAAGCCGATAGCTGCCACCATAACAATCATGAGGAGCAACAACTACATCGTTTGGTGCTAACAAGGCAACACTAATAAGGTGGATGGCAGACATACCGCAGTTAGTTAAAATAGCATCTACACCACCTTCTAATTTTGCAACTGTTTGCTCGACTAAGCGGCGGCTTGGATTTGCTTTTCTTGCATAGTCAAACTCTCTTGGCTTAGCAAATTCTTCATAACGATAACAAGTAGATGGAGTGATAACTGGTACAACACTGCCATATTGCTCATCAGTATTGAGTCCACCACGAACAGCAATGGTTCCTTGGCTTAATTTGTTAAATTGATTAGCCATAATAACCTTCCTCTAAATAGTACTTTGTTTAGCTCAAGAATAGATTGTATAAGAATAACACATTACAAAAAGACGTCAACATGTCTAGACGTCTAACTATCTTGGTGTGTAGATTGCAGCAAAATCAAAAAAACGTTAAAATTACCCACATTATTTATGATGTAATTTGGTGAAAATATTATGGAATGGAATGGCGAGTATATCAGCCCCTATGCAGAGCATGGCAAAAAAAGCGAGCAAGTAAAAAAAATCACAGTGTCGATTCCGTTAAAAGTATTAAAAATATTGACTGATGAGCGCACTCGCCGACAAGTTAATAATTTACGTCATGCAACAAATAGCGAATTATTATGTGAAGCTTTTCTTCATGCTTATACTGGTCAACCATTACCTTGCGATAATGATTTACAAAAAGATCGTGAAGACGGTATTCCTGAACAAGCTCAGAAAATGATGCGAGATTTAGGTATTGATCCTAACTTACTTGATGAGTAAGTGCTGACTAAATAATCAACAATACTTAAAATAATCAATATTCAAAAACAACAAAAGGCGCATTATGCGCCTTTTATTTACTAAGCGTTAAAAATTATTTTTTACCGCCAACCATAGCAAAACGTTGCTTGAATTTATCTACACGACCGCCAGTTGCAACATCACGTTGTTTACCAGTATAGAATGGGTGGCACTCACCACATACGTCAAGATGAATATCATGACCAATAGTCGAATGAGTTTTAATAACATTACCACAAGAGCAAGTTGCGCTAATTGCAGTATATTCTGGATGGATACCTTCTTTCATAATAAACCTCTGTAGTCTGTTTGTGTCGCTATATAAATGGCTATAAAGCAAAATTTATACACCACACAAGTGTTAAAAAACATGATAAGGTTGCGAATTATACGACCAATGGCTGTTATAATCAAGCCATAAAAAAACAATCAGACTGATAGCTGGCCAATTGTGACTTGCAGTTCAATTTTTTCACCATTTCGCAAAACTATAATGGGGACAATCGTTCCTGGTTTCAACTCAGCGATTTGATCCATTGTTTCCACAATAGATTTAACTGGCTTGTTATTTACCATAATTAAGATATCATTAGCCAGAACACCTGCTTGTAACGAAGGACCTTCTGTATTGGTAACTAAAATACCTAATACTATTGGTATCTCACTTGGGTTTTGCGTTGGAGCAAATTCTAATCCATCAATACCTATATAACCTCGAATAATTTTGCCATCCTGAATCAATTTATTCATGATCTTTACAGCTAAAGAAGCTGGAATTGCAAATCCAATACCCTCAGGAATATCATTACCTAGGTTTTTTGCAAAGGTGAGGGTATTAATTCCCATTAATTCACCTTTGGTATTAACTAGCGCTCCTCCAGAATTACCATGATTAATTGATGCGTCAGTTTGTATAAAATTCTGTCTTCTATACGGACTTAACCCATCACGACCTGTAGCACTAATAATACCTTGTGTTATAGTTTGCCCTATATTGTAAGGATTGCCTATAGCTAACACAACATCTCCAATTTTGGGCTCACGCTGGGGATTAATGAGTATAGTTGGAATATTAGAGGCATCTATTTTTAATACAGCAATATCAACAAGCTTATCAGAGCCTACTGATAAAGCCTCGAAAATTCGTCCATCTTGTAGTGCAACAATAATTTGTTCTGCATCCTCAACAACGTGATAGTTAGTAATAATATATCCCTGTTTACTCATAATAACCCCAGAGCCAAGCGGAGTAATTGGGCTATCTTGAGACTTTTGGGAAACAGAATTAATCGAACGACTATAAATGTTAACGACTGCTGGAGCAGCAACGTTGACGGCTCTAGAATAGCTTAGTGGGTCATCACTAAAAATTGATCCTGAAAAATTTGCTTGATTTCCATTTCGTAACGTAGGAAAAACAATCAATAAGATAATAGCGAAAATAGTTCCAATTAATATTGACCATAGAATTTTCTTGAGCATTGGAATCAGAATGATAGAGGGAACAATGGTTAGAATTTTAACACATCTATATAAGGGTTAAAATGATGTTTTCATCGATGCCTAAACATCGATGAAATAAAGCAAAATAATTACCGTAAAATCAAATATAAGCGGCTATTGCCACGAATAATATTCAATGCAATTACAGATGGGCTACTATCAATAATTTTGCGAAGATCTGCAATATTAGTTATTCTTTCTTTATTAACCCCAGTAATAAGATCTCCTTCTTGCAAGCTAAGTCGAGATGCTGGCGAGTTTTTAATGAGTTTTTCTATTAAAACGCCTTTTTGCCCTTTAATTTCCCCATTACTAAGTGTTGCACCATCAAGAGCTGTATGAAGTGATTTTGCTTCGGTTACTGCCTCATCACTGTTTTTGAGTTTTACCTCAACAGACATTTTTTTACCATCTCGAATTAAGCCTAAAGTTACAGTTCGCCCTGCGCCTGTTGTTGCAATCTTTGCACGTAATTGAGCAAAACTATCAATAGGTTTACTGTCCATCGAAATAATGATATCGCCAGATTTAATTCCTGCAGCCTGCGCAGCTGAGTTTTCTATCACCTCACTAACAAAGGCGCCCTTTTGAACATCAACATCAAATGCTTTTGCTATATCTGATGTTAGCTCATTCCCTTTGATTCCTAACACGCCACGTTTGACTTCACCAAACTCAATAAGTTGCGAAGTTAAGCTTTTCACCATATTACTAGGAATAGCAAACCCGATACCTACATTCCCACCGTTTGGTGCAATAATCGCTGTATTAATACCAACAAGTTCACCATTTAAATTAATAAGTGCGCCTCCAGAATTACCTTGGTTAATTGAAGCATCTGTTTGGATAAAATTTTCGAAACCATTCATGTTAAGCCCACTGCGAGCCAAAGCAGAAATGATCCCCGAAGTAACCGTTTGACCAATGCCAAATGGATTACCAATCGCAACAGCATAATCGCCAACACGTAAATTATCCGAATCCGCCAATTTAATTGCCGTTAATTTTTTTGCATCATCGATTTTAAGTAATGCAATATCACTTTGTGGATCTTTGCCGATTAATTTCGCTTTAAATTCATGCCCATCATTTAGAGCAACCGTAATTTTATCGGCACCATCAATAACATGGTTATTGGTAACAACATAACCTTTTTCAGCATCAATAATCACACCTGATCCTAACCCTGTAAAAGATCTCGATTGGCTATCAGGATAACCAAAAAATCGTCTAAATTCCTCTGGCATATTATTTTGCATTTGAGTAGTGCCTTCAACTTTAATACTAACAACGGAAGGCAATACCGTTTCTAGCATAGGTGCTAAACTAGGAAGCTGAGCACTGTTCTCAGTTGTCATAGAAGGAAAAGAAGCATAAGCATTCGGAAGTGTAGATAAACTTAGTCCTAAACTTAAAGCTAAAATACTTAGCAATTTTTTTCGATCTTTTAATGAATTAATCATCTTATAACTCTCGCTTTTACAAAATTAATCTCTATAAAAATGCTTTGCCATTGGTTAACGGCGTATTAAACTATAATTGTTAAGATTTATTTTCATCTGTTTTAAATAAACCAGAAGAATTATCCGAATAGTCTCTAGGTTGCTTATCAAGCGCAATTTCTTTTGTTTCATCGGGATTAGAGCTAGAATCAAAATCCAAAGATGCAACGTTATCACTATCAATAAATTGACCAGAGCTTTCAGCCATATGTTGGTAAAGACGGCGAAAATCTTTAGCCATATTATCCAATATTTCTGCACTATGAGAAAAATGTTTAGCAATCATTTGTTTTTGTGCTATTAATTCATCTTTTGTTTGATCTAACTCTTGTTTTACTTTGGCATATTTACGAGCTTTAGGGCTAATGACGCTTATAAAAATAAAACCAATAATAAAGCCGATTACTAATCCAATTATAAGATAAGTCAGCATATCTCTATCCATAATTCACTCCCTGTATTTTTAATATATATAATTTTATAAAATTGAAAATCAATTGCCAGCGCTTATTTTGCATGGTTGGCAAGTTTTATCAATTGTTTTTTTAGCTTTTCTGGGGCATTTTCAGCTAATGCATATAAAAGCTTTGCACTTGCGGGCGTTATTACACTCGAAGCGAAAGACGATTTAGATTTCTGAAAATTACACTCCGCCAATTTTACAGAAATATTCGGATTAATCTGATATTGGATAGAAGATAAAGAAGGTAAGATACTTGTTCGTATGCTCGATATTAAATTACTTTGTTCATACTTCAATCTCGTCAACCAACCAGCTGAACTTACTTCTAAAATCAACACTCCATTCCGATAATTAGCAACTTTGCATTGTTGATTCAATGGTGATGGCAATAAATCGTTGATAGCCTTATCCAAAGTTCTTAATGCATTAGTTCTATCTTGAATCTTAGACAAACAAGAGGTTTTTGTCAAAATTGACGTTAATCTTTCTGGTTGGTTAAAACGCATATCTTGGCATCCTCTCTTTTCTCAATCAATAAAAATAAATTTCTTCTAAAAACCAAAAAAAGAATTAGCCTAATAATTTACCTTATTTATAATCAAAAGTCTTATTGAAAATAATTTATTTACAGTTTCTGCATAACTTTA
>NZ_LZGX01000095.1:0-514 GCF_001690825.1 Gilliamella sp. Fer1-1 | reverse complement strand
AGGTGGGAGACTTCATTAGCGTCTATCCAGTAATGCTTATCCTCAACAATAAAACGAATTGTAAAGCAACCTTTATTATCATCGGTCGGCTCAGAGTAGACACCCGGTAGCGTTATCTGTGGCGCGCCACTACTCACTAGCTCAACTTCAGTGGGGATGTCATTTAAGGTTAGTTCAGGATAAAGGAAGCGGTTAATATCAATCAACCGCGCTTTATCTGTTTGCGTTAAACGGTACCATTGTTTTTGCGGTATGGTGTTTTGCGTTTTACCGTTAATCCCATTAATCCCACCGCCTAACGGCGTATTGAATGAAGACTGTCGTGAAGCGTCAAAATATATCAATGGTATACTAAAGGTATATTCCGGTTTGATTTTAACATAGCAATAGTTACTGCTATCTACAAAATGAATCCCTATGCCACTGTTTAAATAGCTATCTGCTGAGGGCTGAATTAATCTGGCCTCTTTTTCAACTAATATGATTGTCTTTTCACTTTCTGGAAGCTTGTCCG
>NZ_LZGX01000094.1:0-1399 GCF_001690825.1 Gilliamella sp. Fer1-1 | reverse complement strand
TATTGTATAATTTATATTTAAGCCAAAAATAGACACCAGAATGAACTATATATTTATAATTTGTATGTAATAAATCTGGATTATCAACAAAATTAATGTACTCCCCACCCCAAATTTCCTGATATCCATTTGCAAAATCTACATAATTATCCCTACCCGTTAACTGTTTTAACCCTCTTCCTCTAAAATTCCAACCATCATCAGTATCTGAGCCAAGATTTCCTAATCTATCTCCCATGGCTTTATTTGCAACAAATTTTTGGCTCTCCTCCGATACAGTTCTTAAATTTTTTGGAGATCCATCAGGATAACCATGCTTTATTGCATCTTCAGGATTATTTTTAAAATATTTATATGTTGTTTTTAATCCACTAACACTATAAGTAAAATTTTCTTCAGTTTGTAGTGATAAACCAACTTCTTGTCTAATTTGAGCAAAAAAATGACTTAATCTAAGAGGTGTATCAAGTTTATATTTGTTCATATGAACGTTAATATCATTTACTATGAATTGTAATAAATCTCGCCGATTATTTGATACAGAAGTGAAAATCTGCTTTAACATATCAACTGTTATACAAAATTTCGGTTTGAAATTAAATAATGCTACCGGATGAATAAACCACGCCTTCCCATCAGCACTAAGCGTGGCTGGTGGGGTGGTGTCTGCTGGGGGGGTTGTGGTATTGGTTGTCTCGCCATTTTCTGGAGGCGTGTCTTGGGGTTGATTCAACTTAGCTAAGCCTTTAGCAACATCATCCCACCATAACATTTTCTTGATTTTCTCTTTGGTCTTTTCCCAAGCTGTCACTTGTTTTTCTAACTGTTTAAGCAAAAAATAGATGTCCAATTGCCCTTTACTGAGCTTTTCTGTTGGGCTGTCTATATAGTCTGCTGGAAAACGTGCTATGCTTCTTCTTAGCTCTTCTAATCCTTTTTTGACTGATTTCTGTTCATCTGCTGCTAGTGTGTTTACATAGATATCACATTTTGCTTCATCCGCTTCTTTTAAATACGTTAATACATTTTTAGCATTTTCCGTCAGCTCGCTGTTTAACGCTTCCCATTTCGGCATTTTGCCTTCAGCATCAATTTCACTATACCATTCGCTTTCGTAATTGATTAATAAGCGACTTAATGCCGTAAATAGCATCGGTTTATCTGCAATACCTTTAAAACTCGCTTCTTTTATACTGGTATATATTTTTGTTTCAACATGGTATTGCTTATCAAGAATAGATAATGTTTCTTTTATTGTTGGTTTATATTGCGATAATGAATGGTTGTCTTTATTACGTTTTAACGATTTGTCTGCGTCAAGGTAGAGTTCTTTTAATGTGGCCGTTTCTTTTATCTGCATAAAATCAAACCAATCCCAACAACTGACCCGCTTAGCACC
>NZ_LZGX01000093.1:0-19116 GCF_001690825.1 Gilliamella sp. Fer1-1 | reverse complement strand
TATAAAAAAAACTTGATACTGTATAACAATACAGTATAATATATAGCCATATCCTAACTCATTGGAATTTTATAATATGAACGAAAACAAACAACGCGCACTTTCAGCAGCATTAAGTCAAATCGAAAAACAATTTGGTAAAGGTTCAATTATGCGTTTAGGTGATACCCAAACGTTGGATGTGGATGCGGTATCTACTGGTTCTTTAGGGCTCGATATTGCATTAGGTATCGGTGGCCTACCAATGGGTAGAATTGTTGAAATTTTTGGCCCTGAATCATCTGGTAAAACAACGCTAACTTTATCTGTGATAGCTCAAGCACAAAAAGAGGGTAAAACCTGTGCATTTATTGATGCTGAACATGCGCTGGATCCTATTTATGCTGCAAAATTAGGGGTGCAAGTCGACGATTTACTCGTTTCGCAACCCGATACAGGAGAGCAAGCACTTGAAATTTGTGATGCTTTAGTTCGTTCTGGTGCTGTTGATGTTATTATCGTTGACTCAGTAGCTGCATTAACACCAAAAGCAGAAATTGAAGGTGAAATGGGCGATTCTCATATGGGATTACAAGCTCGTTTAATGTCACAAGCATTGCGAAAACTAACTGCGAATATTAAAAATGCCAATTGTTTAGTTGTCTTTATTAACCAGATCCGTATGAAAATTGGTGTTATGTTTGGTAGTCCAGAAACGACAACTGGCGGTAATGCACTGAAATTCTATGCATCAGTACGTTTAGATATCCGCCGTACTGGTTCTGTAAAAGAAGGTGAAGATGTTATTGGTAGTGATACTCGAGTAAAAGTGGTTAAAAACAAAGTGGCAGCCCCTTTTAGACAAGCTGAATTCCAAATTCTTTATGGTTGTGGTATTTCGAAAGAAGGCGAGTTAATTGATTTAGGCGTTAAGCATAAGTTAGTCGATAAAGCAGGAGCGTGGTATAGCTACAATGGCGAGAAAGTGGGTCAAGGTAAAGCTAATTCAATTAAGTTTTTACAAGAACACCCTGAGATCGCTTCAGAACTTGAAGCTAAAATACGCGAATTATTATTAAATAGCCCTGCTGTTTTTACAGCTGATGACCAAGCTATATCATCAGAAAGCGAAAGCGTTGAGTAATGGAAACAAAACTGAACAAATCAATGCTCAATAAAGCTGTGCAATTACTTGCACAGCGCAACCATTCTTCTTATGAGCTAAGCCAAAAAATAGCCTCTTTTTTCATAAAAAAACTGCAATACACCGATGAAGAATACCATGACCAGTTAGCCAAACTAAAAATTGAAATACAATATGTTATTGAATATTGTATAAAACAAAATTGGATTAATGACGAACAATATATTGAAAATTATATTGTTATGCGAGCCAAAAAAGGTTATGGAAAATATAAAATAGCCATGGAACTTAAACAACGAGGTTTACCTGTTGATTTGAGCCGGCAACTTTTGCAAATTGCCGATATAAATTGGGAAAATATGGCATACGAGCAATTACTAAAAAAGCTAAAACAAATTGATTGTAAAAATAATAATAATAAACAAAAAGGTATGCAATTTTTAATGGCGAGAGGTTATACACAAGATGATATTAAAACTGCTTACGATTTATTGACTTAAATAATTATAATATCTACAATACTAAGTATATAGCTTAATAAAAGCAATTATAAATAAAGCTCGCAAATTCTTTTTTAGTTTTCCCTTATTTACTTGTAATATTAGTTAGATCCGTTTCGATATGAGAATATTTACTTTTCAACTTTAGTTGTAGCGGGTATATTACTATGTTTAAAAATCTATCGTTTTATATGGAAGCATAAATGAAAAGCACTGCAGAAATTCGTCAAAGTTTTCTTGACTTTTTCCGTGGCAAAGGACATGAAGTTGTCACAAGTAGTTCCCTTGTCCCGCATAATGATCCAACACTATTATTTACTAATGCTGGAATGAATCAATTTAAAGATGTCTTTCTTGGTATTGATAAACGCTCTTATACTAGAGCAACAACATCACAACGTTGTGTCCGCGCTGGCGGTAAACATAATGATTTAGACAATGTTGGTTATACAGCTCGCCATCATACTTTTTTTGAAATGCTAGGAAACTTTAGTTTTGGCGATTATTTTAAGCATGATGCAATACATTTTGCTTGGGAGCTATTAACCAGTAAAGAATGGTTTAACCTACCAAAAGATAGGTTAACGGTTACTGTCTATGAGACAGATGATGAAGCATATGCAATTTGGGAGAAAGAAATCGGTATCCCTAAAGAACGAATAATTCGTATTGGCGATAATAAAGGCGCGCCATATGCTTCAGATAACTTTTGGCAAATGGGCGATACAGGTCCTTGTGGTCCTTGTACTGAAATTTTCTATGATCATGGCGATCATCTTTGGGGTGGCCCTCCTGGTAGCGCTGAAGAAGATGGTGACCGATATATAGAAATTTGGAATATTGTCTTTATGCAATTTAACCGACGCGCTGACGGTACAATGGAACCATTGCCTAAGCCATCAGTTGATACAGGTATGGGGCTTGAGCGTATTGCCGCGGTGCTTCAGCATGTTAATTCTAATTATGAAATTGATTTATTTAAAAAATTAATTCACGATGCGGCTGAGATTATTCAAACTAAAGATTTGGAAAGTAAATCTTTACGAGTCATTGCCGATCATATTCGATCTTGCGCATTTTTAATTTCTGATGGTGTACTGCCATCTAATGAAGGCCGTGGTTATGTATTACGCCGTATTATTCGACGTGCTGTACGCCATGGGCATATGTTAGGCGCCAAAGATATTTTCTTCTATAAACTTGTTAAACCATTAATTGAAGTAATGGGAAGTGCTGCAATTGAATTAGGACAAAACCAGAAGTTGGTTGAAGATGCACTCAAAATTGAGGAAGAGCAATTTTTAAAGACACTAGAACGAGGGTTGTCTTTACTTGATCAAGAATTAACTAAAATAACAGGTAACATTTTACCTGGAGATATTGCATTTAAACTTTACGATACTTACGGTTTTCCTTTAGATTTAACTGCTGATGTTTGTCGTGAAAAAAATATTACTGTTGATGAAATTGGCTTTAATTTATGCATGGAAGAGCAACGTAAGCGAGCCCGTGAATCAAGCGCTTTTAATGTTGATTATAGTAATGTTATCAAACTTGATGATAAAACAGAGTTTTTAGGCTACCAAGAAACAGAATCATCAGGAAAAGTTATCGCGATATTTAAAGATGGTCAAAAAGTTGAAAATGTTAATTGTGGCGATGATGCTATTGTCATTTTAGATAAGACACCATTTTATGGCGAGTCTGGCGGTCAAATTGGCGATAAAGGGTTATTAACAGCAGCAAATGTTGAATTTACTGTTTTAGATAGTCAAAAATACGGCAAAAGTATTGGTCATATAGGTAAAATAATTAAAGGTTCTTTAAAAGTTGGCGATAATGTTACTGCTGCAATTGATGTGGAGTTACGTGAGCGTATTCGTCGTAATCATTCAGCTACACATTTGTTACAAGCTGCGTTGCAACGTGTTTTAGGTAATCATGTTCATCAAAAAGGGTCTTTAGTTAATGATAGCTATCTGCGTTTTGACTTTTCGCATAATCAAGCTATTACGCCTGAACAAATTATTGAGATAGAGAATTTGGTTAATCAACAGATTCGCCACAATTTACCTGTAGAGATTGAACTAATGCCAATTGATAAAGCCAAAGATAAAGGCGCTATGGCTTTATTTGGTGAAAAATACGAAGATATTGTTAGAGTTCTTACAATGGGTGATTTTTCAATTGAGCTTTGTGGTGGTACTCATGTAGATAGAACGGGTGATATTGGTTTATTTAAAATAATATCCGAATCAAGTATCGCATCTGGTGTGCGCCGTATTGAGGCAACTTCAGGGCAGAACGCAATGGATCTTATCCATCATGAGTCTAATTTATTAACTCAGATTGGGCAAGTAGTTAAAAGCGATAAGTCTGCTGTTTTAAATCGTATTGAGCAACTGTTTGAACAAACTAAACAGCTTGAAAAAACAATTGAGCAATTAAAAGCACAAAAAGCGAGCCAAGATAGTGCGCAATTGCTTAATCAATGCGAAAAAATCAATAGTACAAATTTGCTAATTGCTAAACTTGATAATGTCGAGGCAAAATTATTGCGCACTATGATTGACGATCTAAAAAATCAATTGAAAACAGGCGTAATTGTTTTAGCGGCCGTTAATGCTGGCAAAATCAATTTAGCTGCTGGAGTCACCAATGATTTAATCGGTGTAGTTAAAGCTGGTGAATTAGTTTCTCAATTAGCGTTAAAAGTAGGTGGTAAAGGTGGTGGGCGACCTGATTTTGCTCAGGCAGGTGGAATGGATCTTTCAGCGTTACCAGAAGCGTTATCTTCTGTAAAAAAGGAAATCAGTAATAAATTACAAGCAAGTTAGTCCAGATATGCTCGATTATTTATTAGTTAAATATTAGAGTTTTTTCTGCAAAATTTTATCTTACTGATAGAAGGCTAGCGAAGCTATATCTTAAAAATTGTTTAGATATATACTTAACTGATATTAGGAGATCGAATGTTAATTTTAACTAGGAGAGTAGGTGAAACACTAATTATTGGTGATGATGTAGTCATTACTATTTTAGGTGTTAAAGGTAATCAAGTCAGAATTGGTATCAATGCCCCTAAAGAAGTTTCAATTCATAGGGAAGAGATATATAACAAGATTCATCAGTCAAAAGAGACAAATGATGAATTATCCAAGCCAATGGGGTGATATTGGGTAGGAAATAAACAATTAAGCGCACATAAACAAAAAAATGTTTGACTTATTTTTTGTAAACCGTAATATGTGCGCCACACATTATGATTTTGTTGCTAAAGCGAAATCATAATGTTTCGGTGAGATGGCCGAGAGGCTGAAGGCGCTCCCCTGCTAAGGGAGTATGCGGTCAAAAGCTGCATCGAGGGTTCGAATCCCTCTCTCACCGCCATTTAAAATTAAAATATGCATCCGTAGCTCAGCTGGATAGAGTACCCGGCTACGAACCGGGCGGTCAGGGGTTCGAATCCCTTCGGATGCACCATTTTAATAAATTCAAAATGCATCCGTAGCTCAGCTGGATAGAGTACCCGGCTACGAACCGGGCGGTCAGGGGTTCGAATCCCTTCGGATGCACCACTTTTTCATGAGTTTACACGCATCCGTAGCTCAGCTGGATAGAGCACTCGGCTTCGAACCGAGCGGTCAGGGGTTCGAATCCCTTCGGGTGCGCCATTTTGGTTGAATACCAATATAATTCTAGTATACTAAGTTCACAAATTTTAATATATGTAATTACCCACTTTTTGATTTATATGTTCTGTTATCTATATTAGAATAATAATGAAGTGAAAATATTACTTAATTAATAATAATGGACATTATTTATGTTGGATCCAAATTTACTCCGAAATGAACTTGATCTTGTTGCTAATAAATTAGCACGCCGTGGATTTAAATTAGATGTTGATACTATCCGTCAACTAGAAGAAAAACGCAAAGTATTACAAGTTGAAACTGAGAATTTGCAAGCTGAGCGTAATGCTCGCTCAAAAGCAATTGGTGCAGCTAAAGCACGAGGCGAGGATATCTCAGCTGTACGTGAAGAAGTGAATAAACTTGGTGAAAAACTTAATAGCGCTAAAGCTGAACTTGATATCTTACTTAACCAAATTAAAGATATAGCTTCGACTATTCCTAATATTCCTGATGACTCGGTTCCTGATGGCAAAGATGAAAATGACAATGTAGAAGTTTCTCGCTTTGGAACTCCAAGAACGTTTGATTTTCCGATTCAAGATCATGTTGCATTGGGTGAGCGCTTTGGTGGGCTAGATTTCGCAGCAGGAGTAAAGCTAACCGGTGCACGTTTTGTCGTGATGAAATCACAAATAGCACGCTTACATCGAGCTATAACTCAATTTATGTTAGATTTGCACACTGAACAACATGGTTATGCCGAGATTTATGTGCCGTATTTGGTAAATCAGACAACGCTTTTTGGCACAGGACAATTGCCGAAGTTTGCGGGTGATTTATTTCATACTAAACCGCTAGATGAAGAAACAGAAAGCAGCAATTATGCATTAATTCCAACTGCTGAAGTGCCTGTAACCAATCTTGTGCGTGATGAAATTCTTGATGAAAGCGTATTACCATTAAAAATGACAGCACATACGCCGTGCTTCCGCTCTGAAGCAGGATCTTATGGTAAAGATACTCGTGGATTAATTCGTATGCATCAATTTGATAAAGTCGAATTGGTGCAAATTGTTAAGCCTGAAGAATCTATGCAAGCATTAGAAGAACTTACTGCCCATGCGGAAAAAGTTCTACAATTACTTGAATTACCATATCGAAAAATTGTGTTATGTACTGGCGATATGGGCTTTGGTTCATGTAAAACTTACGATCTTGAAGTTTGGGTTCCAGCGCAAAATACTTATCGTGAGATCTCTTCTTGCTCTAATATGTGGGATTTCCAAGCACGTCGCATGCAAGCTCGTTACCGTAATAAGGCCGATAATAAAACTTATTTAGTTCATACTTTAAATGGTTCAGGATTAGCGGTTGGTCGCACACTGGTTGCCATTATGGAAAACTACCAACAGGCAGATGGAACAATTAAAATCCCATCAGTCTTAATTCCTTATATGAATGGCGTTGAGTTTATCGGATAAAACTGGACATTACACATAACAATAGCGCTAATAATTAGCGCTATTTTTTTATTAATTAAGGTGGAAAAATGATAAAAGGCATTACACTTTCGATACTGGCGTCATGCCTTTTTGGTTTACTTTATTACTATCCTGTTTTATTACAACCGTTATCCGTTATTGATGTTTTCTGTTGGCGATTGTTAACTTCTTTTCCTGCCATTATTGTTCTTATTTCTATAGAAAAACAGTGGTCTGAAATTGCAATGCTATTAGCACGAATTAAGCAGCAACCATCGTTGCTTATTGGGCTGTTATTCTCTTCATTACTGCTAACAATACAAATGTTGATTTTTATTTGGGCTCCCCTTAATGGGCACGGGTTATCGGCATCACTAGGGTATTTTTTATTACCATTAACCATGGTAATTATTGGACAGCTCGTCTACCAAGAAAAGTTAAGTTTTTTACAAAAAATATCAGTTGGACTGGCGGTATTAGGCGTTATTATTGAAATCTATATGACTCAAGCATTTTCATGGGAAACTGCCGTTATTGCATTAGGTTACCCTATTTACTTCATGGTTCGGCGTAAGTTGCAAATAGAAGGTATTGCAGGTACATTTTCTGACTTCTTTTTTATTTTCTTAGGTTGCTTAGGCTACTTTTTTATAAGTCATCGTGTTAACAAGATACTTGATGATCTTATCCATTTCCATCTATATATTCCAATGTTGGGAATAATAACCGCACTAGCATTTGCGATGTATTTTATGGCAAGGCGACTATTACCAATGGGTTTGTTTGGTTTACTTGGTTATGTAGAGCCAGTATTACTTACTATTGTTTCTGTCTTATTTTTACATGAATCAATTTCGTCTGAACACATTGTTTCATATGGGCTTATTTGGTCGTCAGTTTGTGTTCTTGCTTTAGAAGGTTGCCTTTTTGTTTTACGAGCAATAAAGCGAAAAATAATATGGTGAAAACCGCAGATGGAAGGCATATGATCATTCATATGCCTTTTATTTTATTTACTGAAAGTGACATAATGGCCATAAGATTCTAAAATACCTTGGATCCTGTCCATGGTTTCTCTTGGCGGTGCCTCAACGCCAGCTAACTTATATTCGTCACCAAGCGTGTCCCATTTATAAGCGCCCAATTTGTGATAAGCTAATAATTCTACGCGCTCAATATTATCCATTCCTTGAATGAATTTACCGAGTAAATGAGCGGAATCATCATCATCAGTCCATCCCGGTACAACCACATAACGTATCCAAGTTCTTTTGTTAATTTTTTGTAGATGTTTAGCAAATTCTAGAACACGTTTATTAGGCACACCCACTAGTTTTTGATGAATTTCATCATTGACCTGTTTTAAATCGAGCATCACTAAATCAGTGACTTCTAAAAGTTCATCCATTATATGATCGAGTTGTCTAGCATACCCATTAGTATCTAAGCAGGTACTAATACCCTCTTGATGGCAAGCTCTAAACCATTGAGTAACAAATTCAGCTTGTAAAGTTGCTTCACCACCAGAGGCCGTTACACCGCCACCATTTGGCATAATGAAGCTTTTGTAAGAAACAATCTCTTTCATCAACTCATCAACGGTAACTTCTCGACCTGCTTTTAAATCCCACGTATCGCGATTATGGCAATACAAGCAGCGCATTAAGCACCCCTGAAAAAAGACAATAAAACGAATCCCAGGACCATCTACAGTACCGAAAGATTCGAAAGAGTGAATACGACCTATAATAGGCGACTTTGTTGTCATAATTATGTTTTGTTGTTCCATAGATAATCTCTAATCATTGCTCATATTGCTTTTTTAATCATTTTAACCCTGATAATGACCAAATTACACCCATTGTATTAATCAATACGAATTATATTTCCGTTTAATTATATCGAATAATGACCCATAATATTTAATTATTATCATCGTATTCATATTTAATTACAGTGGCACAAATAGTATTTTAGCGTTGATAAAAAAATAGCGCCTTAAGGGCGCTATTTTAATTAAGTTAATCAATGACTAAACTACATAGATTGCGTAAATGTACGGCTAATTACGTCTTTTTGTTGTTCTTTAGTTAATGAGTTGAAACGTACTGCATACCCAGAAACACGAATTGTTAATTGTGGATATTTTTCAGGGTGTTCCATCGCATCTAATAATGTTTCACGGTTTAATACGTTAACATTTAGATGTTGTCCACCTTCAATTGTTGCTTCATGGTGGAAGTAACCATCCATTAAGCCAGCAAGGTTGCGTTTACGTACATCATCATCTTTACCTAATGCATTTGGAACGATAGAGAAAGTATAAGAAATACCGTCTTTAGCGTAAGCAAATGGTAGTTTAGCAACAGAAGTTAATGAAGCCACCGCACCTTTTTGGTCACGTCCGTGCATTGGGTTAGCACCTGGTCCAAACGGTGCTCCTGCACGACGTCCATCTGGTGTGTTACCTGTTTTCTTACCATATACAACGTTTGATGTAATTGTAAGTACAGATTGTGTTGGAATTGCATTACGATAAGTTTTAAGTTTTTGAATTTTCTTCATGAAACGTTCAACTAAATCAACAGCAATGTCATCAACTCGTGGGTCATTGTTACCAAATTGTGGGTATTCACCTTCAATTTCGAAGTCAGTCGCTAAACCATCTTCATCACGAACTGTTTTTACTTTAGCGTATTTAATCGCAGAAAGTGAGTCAGCAGCAACAGAAAGACCCGCAATACCACATGCCATAGTACGAATAACATCACGATCATGTAATGCCATTAATGATGCTTCGTAGCTGTATTTATCGTGCATGTAGTGAATTGCATTTAATGCTGTTACGTATTGTTTTGCTAACCAATCCATGAAGTGGTCTAAACGAGCAAATACTGTATCGAAATCTAAATATTCATCCATAATTGGATCTTCTTTAGGACCGACTTGCATTTTTAATTTTTCATCCACACCGCCGTTGATTGCGTATAGAAGTGTTTTAGCAAGGTTTGCACGCGCACCAAAGAATTGCATTTGTTTACCGACGATCATTGGGCTTACACAACATGCAATCGCGTAGTCATCGTTATTAAAGTCAGGACGCATCAAGTCATCGTTTTCATATTGTAATGATGATGTGTCAATTGATACTTTTGATGCAAATTCTTTGAATCCACTTGGTAATTGTTCAGACCAAAGGATTGTCATGTTAGGTTCAGGCGATGGACCCATTGTGTATAAAGTATTTAAGAAACGGAAAGAAGTCTTAGTTACTAAAGTACGACCATCAACACCCATACCAGCGATAGATTCGGTTGCCCAAATTGGGTCACCTGAGAATAATTCATCATATTCAGGCGTACGTAAGAAACGAACCATACGTAATTTCATTACAAAATGGTCAACAATTTCTTGCGCATCTTTTTCAGTAATTAATCCAGCAGCAAGATCACGTTGGAAGTAAATATCAAAGAAAGTCGATGTACGACCTAATGACATTGCCGCACCATTTTGTGATTTAACCGCAGCTAAATAACCAAAATAAGTCCATTGAACAGCTTCTTGTGCTGTTTTAGCAGGTTCAGAAATATCGAAACCATATTTAGTCGCCATTTCTTTGATTTGACCAAGTGCACGATGTTGTTCTGCGATTTCTTCACGACGTTGCATTGTCATGGCTAAATCAACACCATTTTCAAAATCAGCTTGTAGTGAATTGAATTGTGCAAATTTGTCTTTCATTAAGTAGTCGATACCGTAAAGTGCTACACGACGGTAATCCCCAATGATACGACCACGACCATAAGCATCAGGAAGACCAGTGATAACACCTGATTTACGACAACGAAGGATATCTGGCGTATAGATATCGAAAACACCTTGGTTGTGGGTTTTGCGGTATTCAGTGAAGATTTTTTTGACTAATGGATCTAGCGTTCTGTTATAAGCTTTACAAGAATTCTCGATCATTTTGATACCACCAAACGGGATAATCGCACGTTTTAGTGGTTTTTCAGTTTGTAAGCCAACAATTTTTTCTAAATCTTTTTCAATATAACCTGCGTCATGAGCAGTAATTGTCGAAATAACACTGGTATCAAAATCCACAGGGGCATGGGTAGCATTTTCAACTTTGATGCCTTCCATTACTTTAGCCCATAACTTAGTTGTAGCTTCTGTCGCGCCAGCTAAGAAAGACTCATCACCCTCGTATGGCGTGTAGTTCTTTTGAATAAAATCGCGGACATTAACATTATTTTGCCAATCACCATCTTTAAATCCTTTCCAAGCAACAGCTTGTACTTCGTTTAAATTACTCATAGTTTTTCACCTCAGGTTTACAAAAATATCTATTCATCCTTTTTTATATGAGGATAAATATCATAAAATCAATGTGGCTTACGTAAATATAAAGCCCAATAAGGTAGTGCAACCGCTAAACCACCTAAAATATTCCCAATTGTTACAGGAATTAAATTATTTAAAACAAAATGCGTTACCGTTAGTTCTTTAAATGCATCAGGAGACACGCCAATTGCTTGCCAAAATTCGGGTGACGCAAAGTTATTAATCACAATGCCCATTGGGATCATAAACATATTAGCAATGCTATGCTCAAAACCACTGGCAACAAACATTGCAACAGGAAGGACCATGATTAACATCTTATCAAGTAAACTACGACCAGCATAACTTAGCCATGCAGCCAAACAAACCATTAGATTAGCTAAAAAACCAAGGCATATGGCTTCAATAAAGGTATGATGTAACTTGTGATCTGCCGTTTGAAGAACATTTAGTCCCCATAAGCCATTAGCAACCATATACTGGCCAGAAAACCAAATTACTGTGACAAACAGTATAGCACCAATAAAGTTACCGATATAGACTAAAATCCAATTACGGAGCATTTTTATCCAGCTCACTTTGTGCGTCATTTTAGGCAAAATCGTTAATACTGTTGAAGTAAATAAGTCTGAGCCACAGCAAACAACCAGCATAAGACCTAATGAGAAACAAATGCCCCCCACCAATTTTGCTAAGCCAAACGCAACCGTTGCAGTGCCTGTAGTTACGGTAATGTAAAATACGAAAGCAATTGAGATAAAAACACCTGCAAGAATTGCAGATAAAATCGTGCTAGCTGGGTGTTTGTTTACTTTGTAATGGCCAATGTCTTCGGCAATTTGGGTCATTTGTGCGGGAGAATATGAATCAACAAGTTTATCTGTGCTCAAACTAACATCCTTAAAAAAACTAGGGTTTTATGAGAGGCATAGTATACTCAAAATTTGACGCAGATCACGTTTTTTTTTATTAAAAATAATTTAAAGCTCAAAAAACGTTGTTTATTAAAGATATTGACTATAGTAAAAAAAGAGTAAGCTCTATTTTATAAAAAAGATATACTATTATCTTTAATAAACCACTTTAGTAACGTGAATTTGTGTATGATGCAGGCTTACTTTGCTTGCTACTCAGTATGGTATCTAATTCAATTTATTAGAGAAATTTCAACAAGAAAGTCTGGTTAATTTTTTAAACAAAAGTTAATGTGCTTTTTTGTTACTCTTATCATAGAATAGCGCCTTTTGAGGCTATCTTGGCAATGTTTTGATATTTAAATGTTGTGGTATTCAAAGTTTTCCAGAAAAATTCGTTCCTCTTTTGTCACTCGGTTTTACGCAATCACGCTGATTTATTGCCGATAAAACAGTATCTCACTAAACATCTTTGTTTGGTGGGCTAATCTGACTCCGTCGGTGGTATCTTCTGCCACCGGATAACACTGTGCTATTATTCAGTTAGCGGATTAAAAAGGAAGCCTTTTTATTAAAAAAATACTTCAGAAAAACCATTGATTTTATTGAAGTTTTTATTTTGTGTAAAATCATATAGTTACAAAGTATTACGTATAAAGTATTACACTTTTTGGCTTGACTTCTAAGCCTAAAATTTTTAAGCTTTTTATTGACTTACGCAACTGCGCTGATTTATTGCCGATAAAACAGTATCTCACTAGCTATCTTTGTTTGGCGGGCTAATTTGGCTCTATCGGTGGCATATTCTGCCACCGAATAGCACTGTGCGATTATTCAGTTAGCGGATTAAAAATAAAGCCTTTTTATTAAAAAATACTTCAGAAAAGCTATTGATTTTATTTAAGTTTTTATTTTGTTTAAAATCATATAGTTATAAGATATTACGTTTTTGGGCTTGATATCCAAGCTTAAAATTTTTAAGCGTTTTATTTGCTTACGCAACCATGCTGATTTATTGCTGATAAAACAGTATCTCACTAGCTATCTTTGTTTGGCAGGCTAATCTGACTCTATCGGTGGTATATTCTGCCACCAAATAACACTGTGCGATTATTCAGTTAGCGGATTAAAAAGAAAGCCTTTTTATTAAAAAAACACTTCAGAAAAGCCATTGATTTTATTCAAGTTTTTATTTTGTATGAAATCATATAGTTATAAAGTATTACGTTTTTTGGCTTGGCTTCTTAGCCTAAAATTTTGTAAGCGTTTTAGGTAGCTATGCAATTATGGTAATGATGCGTAAGCCGTTTGTCAGTTTATTCTTTCTAAAACAATAATCTATTTTGCTCCCATGTAACCTAGCTGGCGCCATGATTCGTAAACGACAACAGCTACCGAGTTAGATAAGTTCATACTACGGCTTGTGGCTAACATAGGAATACGTATTTTTTTATCCTGAGGCAGTGCATCTAATATTGTGTTAGGTAAACCGCGGGTTTCTGGGCCAAACATTAAAAAGTCATTTTGTTGATAATTAACTTCACTATGCGGTTTTTGTCCTTTTGTGGTTAAAGCATACACTTGTGTTAACCAGTCTATTTGATTGGTATCTACAAAATGGTCCAAATTTTTGTAACGTTTTACATCGACAAATTCTTGATAATCAAGCCCTGCTCGTTTTAGCTTTTTGTCATCCCAATAAAAGCCCATGGGTTCAATAATATGTAAGTTAAAGCCAGTGTTAGCGCAAAGGCGAATAATGTTGCCTGTATTGGCAGGAATTTCCGGTTCAAATAAAACGATGTTTAATGCAGTATTTGACACAATAGTTCTCTTTTATTATTTATATTTATGAATGGGTAATATTATCACAATTCGAAGTCCACCAAGGTGGCTTTTTTCTGCGGTAACCGTGCCGTGATCGCGTATGATTGCATTAGCGACTATTGCGAGCCCGAGTCCTGTTCCACCAGATTGTCGATCACGCGCTTCGCTTGTGCGATAAAATGGCCTAAATATTTGCGCTAATTCACTTTCAGCTACACCTATGCCATCATCATCTATGGTAATTGTTACCTTTTGTTTTTTTACTTCAAAATTGATAATAATTTGTTTGTTTGAATAGCGAAATGCGTTTCGTATAACATTTTCAAGTGCACTGCATAACGCTACGGGATAACATAAAATAGTGTGGTTAGTTGGTTGATTAACCACTGAAAAATTTTTTCCTATTTGTTCGGCTTCAAACGCCGCATTATCCAACACGGGTTTAAATAGAAGATCAATTTGATTAAATTCACGAATTTCATTATTGTCATATTGCTGCCTTGCCAATAATAGTAAGTCACCAATCATAGCATCTAGCTTTATTGCTTCATTATTGATACGTATAACTTCACTGCTTTCGCCTTGTTTTCGACGTAATAAGGAGGTAGCAAGTTGTAAGCGTGTTAGTGGTGTGCGTAATTCGTGAGAGATATCCGAAAACAGACGTTGTTGCAACGTTTGCATTCGTTTTAGCTCTCTTAACATAAGGTTAAAACTAGCGCCCGTTGCTTTATATTCAGACGATCCTATTTTTTCAAGATCTGGCCACTCTTGCAAATTACCTTTAGCAACCTGATCTGCCGCTTGTTTTAGCTTTCTTGCCGGTTTTGCTATGCTCCAAGATAACCAAAGTAAAAAAGGTGAACTTGCAAGCATAGTCAGCGTTAGTAATAAAAAAGGGTGATCAAAAATAAAATTAACAAATTGGGATTGGCTATCTGTTGCGGGTTGTAAAATATATAATTGATATTGCGCATTTGTATAATGAATTAAAAAAGGGCCGATAATTTCTTGGGTATCATAAATCTGCTTTGCTGGATCATCAACATTATGAGATTTTTGACTAAAGTTTTTTATCAAATCAATATTTTTAGTTTCAGCTGTTATAATTTGCTCATTGGGAGTAACTATAAATAAAGATTGAGCTGGTTTTTGGTGCGTATTCATTACCACAATAAAGCGCATCCACCAGCGAAAACTATCTTTGGGTACATTGGCAAGATCATTTTCAATTTGCCAAGCAAGTTTATTACCGATTTCTTTATCTTTATTTGCTAAATACGTTAAATTTCGCGAATCGAGATTGGGTAGCACCATAATTAACATTAAGAAAGAAGCTATCGTTAATAAAAATATAGTGAAAATTTTGATAGCTAGCCTGTCAAAAAACCACATGTTATCTGGCCTTTATTATCATATTATTCTAGTCTTGTAATAAATCATCATGTGGGTCAATGACAAATAAGTAGCCTTTAGAACGTAATGTTTTAATCCAAGGTAAACCATCACTTCTTGGCGGAAGCTTTTTGCGCAAATTAGACACATGAACATCAATTGAGCGAGCTAGTGGGACAAACTTTTTCCCTAAAACCGATGCAGTTAGCATGTCTCGTGAAATTATTTTGCCCCCTTGCTCAATAAATTTTAGCAATACTTGAAACTCTGTCCCAGTTAATTCAATGTACTTATTATCAAAAAAAACAGCTTGTTGTTTTCGATTTACGTTAAGTTTATCAATAATATATTGAATTGGCTTATCAGAATCATCATTTGAGATATTATCCCAACGCGCTCTTCGTAACTGCGCATTAATCCGAGCTATAAGTTCTCTGTCATTGAATGGTTTTAGAATGTAATCATCAGCTCCAAGCTCAAGCCCATTAACTTTATCATGTTCACTATCTTTGGCTGTTAAAAAAATAATCGGAACGGTAAATTTAGCTCTGAGTTGAGATAATACATTAAACCCGTTCATTTCAGGCATCATAATATCAAGTAGCACAAGATCGATAGTATCATCAAATTTTTCTAAAGCCTCAATGCCCGTATTAGCGATTTCAATTTGATACCCTTCTAATTCGAGCAATTCACGTAATAATAAAGCAATCTCAACATCATCATCAACTATAAGTAATTTGCTATTCATTACACTCCTCTTTATAGCATTTATTTTTGATATTTATTTTAAATAACAAGCATAATTTATGCACAAAATCCATTATATATGTAAAAAATACAAATAATATAGTAACGTATTGTTAAGTTTTATAAAGCAAATATTTTTACGTTATTAAATCCTTGATCAATTAAATAAAGCGCTTGTAACTTGCTCATAACACCACGATCGCAATATAGTAAATATTGTTTTGACTGATCCAAATTGCCAAATTGTGTTGCTAATTTATAAAATGGAATAAGTTTGATTTCAACGTCATTCAATACAAGTGGATTATCCTCTTGCTCGTCTGGCGAACGAATGTCAATGACCACGTGATCAGCATTAAGTGTTGTGATTGTTTCAACATGAGTAATCTTGGTGTCAGCTTGTTTAGCTATCTCACGAATATCAATATTTTCAGCTTCAGCAACAGCTTTATCCAAAATCGTGAAATCAAAATTCAGCTCTTCCGCTTCAATTTTTTCTTTTACCGCTTTAACTGTTGGGCTTTTAGAAATCACACCACAAAATTCTGGCATGGTTTTAGCTATATCCTCAGTACCAATTTGGCGCGCAAGATTGATAATTGTTTCTTTATCATGTGTGATTAGAGGTCGTAAGATTAGTGTGTCACTAACATTATCAATTAATCGTAAATTGGTCAGCGTTTGGCTCGATACTTGCCCTAATGCCTCTCCAGTAACAAGTGCTTCTACTTTATAACGCTGTGCAATTTTTGATGCAGCACGAACCATCATCCGTTTTAAAACAACGCCCATTTGTCCATCATCGATCTTCTCAAGAATTTCACCAACAACATCAGAAAAATTAATCGCAATAAAACGCACTTTATGCGAACTACCATAACGTTCCCAAAGATAATGAGCCATTTGTTTAACACCAATCTCGTGAGTTTTTCCACCAAGATTAAAGAAACAATAATGTACACGGCTTCCACGTCGCATTAACATATAACTTGATACGCCTGAATCAAAACCACCCGATATAAGCGAAATGACATCTTCTTGTGTACCTGTTGGAAAACCACCAATGCCAGCATGTCGACCTTTAACAAGTAGTAATTTGTCGTTATCAATTTCAAGGTTAACCGTAATTTCTGGATGATTTAATTTAACCTTAGCCGAAGAAACATATTGATTGAGCCCACCACCAACATAACGTTCAACATCAATTGAAGAAAATTCATGCTTGCCACGACGTTTTACACGTACACAAAATGTTTTATCTTCAATTAATGGCGCATAATAAACCACTGCCTTTTCAAAAATATCATGCATATCAACGAAAGTGATTTCATCAACGGCTAAAATATGATGAATACCGGGGATCCTTGTTAATAATTCGAGTATCTTGGCTTCACTATTTTCAATTTTTGGGCGAACTTCAATAAAATCCCAATGACGAATCACGGCAACATCTTCAATATGATGTTTTAAAATATTACGAATATTGCTGGTGAGTATTTTAATAAAACGTAAACGAACAGAATCACTTTTGATGGTTATTTCAGGAAAAAGTTTAACAATAAATTTCATAAATAGAGCTTACCATAATAAAAATGGCGACATTATACTGCTTTTTAGACAAGAACGCACAATTGATTATTATACTCTCACTATTAGAGTGAGCTGGCTAATATTGCATATTTTTCTATTAATGCTAACCCTGTAAATAGTGTGATTGTAGATAAATATGGCATGGTTGTACTTACTTGGTCCCACTATTATTACTGGTTTTTTTCATCTGATGAATTTCCACTGACAGAACAATATCCAGAATATTTTAACAAATATGCAATTGATGCTTGGATAGGACAAATTCAAGTATGGGGGAAAAGAACAGTTATTACATGCTGTATGCAAGGCATAATGACGCCAATTCAAGTTGAAAAATAGTTTTGGTTGCAATAATGGTAATATTGATTTTAGTTTAAAAATTAGTAACTTTTTATTAATTAAAAAGGACATTTTATAAAACAAGCCAACAATTCTTGAAATTTTACTTGCTTGTTGGCTTGTCTTTCGCTAATATTTCGCACCAATAGATTCTGTTGTAGAACATATAAAATTGACAGGTTGAAATGTACGAATTTTTGATTGTGAGTTATTTGATTATCGCTTTAGCGATTATCGCTTTAGTTTTGATTCAACGAGGCAAAGGGGCTGATATGGGTTCTTCTTTTGGCTCGGGTGCGTCAGCAACTTTGTTTGGTTCTTCTGGTAGTGGAAATTTTTTAACTCGCGCTACAACTTTGTTAGGTATTTTGTTTTTTATCATAAGCATTTTACTATCGAATTTGGGTAGCAAACCGCACGTAACTAGAACTGGCGAGTTTGATAGCCTTGAAGATACTATACCAACAACACAACAAAACGAAAGCAAAACGGAACAAATAACCGCTCCAGTTGCTCAACCAACACAACAGAATTCAACATCGGATATTCCTGAATAAAAACGGCGCCGTGGTGGTGAAATTGGTAGACACGCTATCTTGAGGGGGTAGTGCTCTAAGAGCATGCGGGTTCAAGTCCCGCCCACGGCACCAAATCAATAAACAGCAACATTCTATTAAACCCTACAAAGCACATCAAACCCAGTAATAACAAGCCTTAAAGTCTATTTTATTGCCCATTAAGTATCAGTAAGGTACATTTACAACCAAAATTTTTAGGTATATGCCTAGGTATAAGAAGATAATATACCTATATATCGTATACCTAAAATAATTATGACTAGAAAAACACATCCATTAACAGCCCCCCTAAATAAAAACCGCCAAGCCAAGAAAGATTATTCGTTATTTGATGATGGTGGTATGTATTTCTTGGTTAAATCGAATAATTCTAAAATATGGTGTTTTAAGTATATGCGTCCGTATGCCAGAAAAGGCGCATTAATTAGCTTTGGTAGTTATCCAGAAGTTTCATTATGACACGCTAGAAAGCAAATAGATGAATTACGCATCAATAACATATCAATGCAAATCAGTCAAAGCCAACAAAATCTTTGTATATAAACAGATTTTAGATATTGATTATTGAAACTATGCAATAAACAAGTACTGTAAGAAAGCAGAAAAGAATCTAAAATACAAAAATATAAATTTA
>NZ_LZGX01000092.1:0-94594 GCF_001690825.1 Gilliamella sp. Fer1-1 | reverse complement strand
TTAATAAATTTAAGCATAAATAATTTCTGGCAACCGAATATCCCATGGTTTGTTGTCAATATGCTGTACTTTTTGGCAAGCAAAAGCAAGCCCAATAGGTAAAATTTGTTGGGCTTGATAATTTGCTAGTAATCGGTCGTAAAATCCGCCTCCCATTCCCATACGATAACCTCGTTGATCAAAAGCCACGAGTGGTGTAAATACGATATCAAGTTGATGGTAAGGCAGTATCTTTGATTGATTTAATTCAGGCTCTAATATACCAAATTTATTTTTAATAAGTGAAGTTTGTTTAGTATATTGCAAAAAAAGCAAATCTGTGGGCACCAAAGGATTGATAATGGGTAAGTAGACAGATTTATTTTTTTCCCATAAATATTCAATAATGGGCTTAGTTTCAACTTCGCCATCAAATGATAAAAATATAGCAATATTGTTTGCTGTTTTTATCGCTTGATGATGGGCAATTTTTTGGTATATAACTTGTTGCGCAATGTCGCGTTCAGTAGGGGGTAATTGCCGTCTTTTTTGACGGATAAGTTTCCTAATATTCATCAGTTTTTACACTTGCTGAAAGGTCGAAAAAGCACTCCAAGATGCCGTTAAGGTCGTAACCCTTGAACCCAAGGTTCAAGGTGAACATCGTGTTTTAATTTTTAGGTTTCCTTACAAGTAAGGCATACACACCAACTAAAAGTCACTCCGTTCTAAAAATAAGAATATCGGCTCAGGGGACTAACCCATATCGCGAGCATCTCAGAGATAGATATCATAATACAAAATTTGACGAATCATACAAGATTATTTGTATTAAATTTACAATTAATTACATTAATTGTTGGTATTTAGGGCAGAATCAAGTAATTGTTGTAACATTTTTAGCCGATCGCTAAATTCATTACTTTTTTCTTTTTCTTTTGTAAGTTCATAAGAAATATTCAGTGCAGCCGTCATAATAAGTTGATCACTGGTGATCTGTGGCGATTTTTCTCGTAAATTTGTTAAGCGCGTATCGAGATCTTTTGCAGCACTATTAAGTGCGTTAACTTCATCAATCGGACAATTAAATTTTAATGTTCTTCCAAAAATTTGAATAGTGACAGCTTGAGTTTCCATATTTAACCTATTGATTCATAAAATTATTAATTTTATCGATAATGTGCTTTGGATCTAACCCTATTTCTTGCCTTACTTCGTTTTGAGATCCTTGAGAAATAAATTTATCGGGCAACCCAATATTTAAAATATCACATTTTATTTTTTTCGATAATAAATATTCACCGACGCCGCTACCGGCTCCGCCTTTAATACTGTTTTCTTCAATGGTGACTAGTATATTATGTGTTTGGCTAATCTGCAAAAGGACTTTTTCATCTAATGGTTTTACAAAACGCATATCAATGACTGTAGCATCGATTTGCTCTGCTGCTTGTAATACTTCGGTTAGTAAAGTGCCAAAATTAAGTAAAGCAATATTTTTTCCTTCTCGACATAATTTCGATTGCCCTAAAGGGATTACTTCTAATGGTTTTAATTGTGCTCCAGTACCTTCACCACGAGGATAACGCACTGCTACAGGCCCGTTATGTAAATAACCGGTATAAAGCATTTGTCGACACTCGTTTTCATCACTTGGCGTCATAATAACCATATTGGGCACGCAACGTAAATAACTTAAGTCAAATGCTCCTTGGTGAGTTTCGCCATCCGCACCAACAATCCCAGCACGATCTATGGCAAACAGTACTGGTAAGTTTTGAATGGCGACATCGTGGATGACTTGATCGTAAGCACGTTGTAAAAAAGTTGAATAGATGGCAACAATAGGTTTTAAACCACTAATTGCAAACCCAGCCGCTAATGTAACCGCGTGTTGTTCTGCTATTGCAACATCAAAAAATTGATCTGGATAACGATTGGCAAACTTTGTCATGCCTGAACCTTCACCCATTGCAGGTGTTATCGCCATTAAACGGTTATCATTTTTCGCCATTTCACATAGCCAATCGCCAAAAATTTGCGAATACGTTGGGATTGCTCTTGGCGTGGCAGGTAATATGCCATCATTAGGATTGAATTTAGGTACTCCATGCCATAGTGTCGGATCTTTTTCAGCTGGCTCATAACCTTTACCTTTTTGCGTAATCACATGAAGCAACTGTGGACCTTTTAATTGGCGAACTTTTTGTAAAGTCGTAACTAAACTATCTATATCGTGCCCATCAACAGGGCCAATATAATTAAAACCAAGCTCTTCAAATAAGGTTGCAGGCGTGACTAAGCCTTTTAAGTGTTCTTCCGTTTTTTTAAAGAGCTCTTTTAGAGGGGGAATATTGGCCAATACACGTTTGCCACTTTCCCGAAAAGATGTATAGGCTTTGCTTGATAAAATTTGAGTAAGATGTTGGTTAAGTGCTCCAGTGTTTGCGGAAATCGACATATCATTGTCATTAACAATCACTAGCATATCGGGTTTGATATGACCAGCATGATTCATTGCTTCAAATGCCATACCTGCTGTTAATGCACCATCGCCAATAACCGCGACTACTTGTTTTCCCGATTGTTTTTTTTGTTCGCTAATGGCAATTCCTAGCGCTGCACTAATTGAAGTTGAAGAGTGCCCTGTAGTTAGCACATCATATTCACTCTCATTACGATGAGGAAATGGATGAAGCCCCCCTTTTTGGCGAATAGTGAGCATCTGATCTCTGCGACCAGTCAAAATTTTGTGAGGATAAGCCTGATGCCCTACATCCCAAATAATTTTATCAAAGGGAGTGTAATAGACATAATGTAGTGCGGTAGTTAATTCAACCACACCTAATCCCGATGCTAAATGACCACTTGATTGACTAACACATGTTAGTAAATATTGCCTAAGCTCTAGGCAAATAGAGGATAACTGCGACTGAGGAAAACATCTTAAATCCTCGGGCGAGTTGATTTGTTTTAACAAAGGGTAATTATTTAAATTCATTATGTGATATTTTAGTTAGTTACTAATTATTGCGATTAATAATAAAACCAGCAAGGTCATGCAAAGGTTGCGTATTATAAGGTATTTGCTTAAGACTATCGATAGCTTGTTGATAAAGTTGTTGAGTTAGCTTTATCGCATTATCCAGTCCAATTAATGCTGGATATGTGCTTTTTTCATGAATGAGATCTGAACCTTTTGGTTTACCCATTATTGATTGTTCGCCAATGACATCTAAAATGTCATCTTGAATTTGAAATGCCAGACCAATTGATTCGGCGTAGTTATCAAGCATTAGTTGATAAGGCTGCGCTATTTCGCCACTAGCAAATGCGCCCAAACGGATCGCTGTTTTGATTAAAGCACCTGTTTTATAGCAATGAATATTTTGCAAATGTTCCACACTAATTGACTGATGTGTAGCCAACAAATCCAACGATTGACCTAGGCACATGCCAGTAGCGCCACTAGCATGTGCAAGTTCGGTTATCATATTAATCTTGGCATTTGAATCAAGGCGTTCACTTTTTGCTAATAATAAAAAGGCAAAACTTTGTAAGGCATCACCAGCAAGTATAGCCTGAGCTTCACCGAATTGGATATGGCAGGTTGGTTTGCCTCGGCGTAAATCGTCATTATCCATTGCCGGCAGATCATCATGAATCAATGAATAAGTATGAATAGACTCAATAGCAGCAGCAGCTTCATCTAATTTAGAAAGAGGGCAATTGAACAATTGACCTGTTAAGTAGACTAAAATTGGTCGAATTCGTTTACCTCCAGCCAGTAAGCTATAACTCATTGCTTGTTGGAGTTTTGAACTTTCAATTTGTGCAATGCATGTAGCTAAAAACGAATCAATTCGTTCTTGTAACGGTTTTAAACTATTCATTATCATCATTTGTAAATTCTGACAGTTCGGCATCACTATTTTCAGATAATAAAATATCAATGCGTTGTTCCGCTTTCTGTAACTGCTTTTGACCTGCTTTTGCTAATTTTATTCCTTTTTCGAACTCATTTAGAGCCTCATCTAAAGGCAGTTCGCCGTTTTCTAGTTGATTTACAATGGTTTCAAGTTGTTTAAGTGTTTCCTCGAAACTTAATTCTTTATCTTGTTTTTTTGCCATATTCAATTCCTCGTTACGTTCGATGAGTATACACTTATTTCAAATAATCGTGAATCTAGGTTTTGTTTATTTATCATGTCACAAGTATTGTTAAAGCCTGTTAGGTTTCAATTTCATCTTTGTTATTCGATTCCTCTATTGCCAGTGAAGCAATATCTGAGTTTATCGGTTTTTTTACTTCGATACCCATTTCACGAAACCGTTCTATTTGTCCAATTACATTACCACGACCCTTCGATAATTTGTTCATAGAATTTTGATAGGTCTGTTGAGCTTTATCTAAACAGTTACCTAAGTTTTCCATATCTTCAACAAAACCGCGCATTTTGTCGTACAATTTGCTTGCCCTATCGGCAATAAGTTCAGCATTACGGTTCTGGTACTCAAATCGCCATAAATTATGAATAGTCCTTAATGCAACTAGCAAAGTGGTTGGGCTGACTATCATAATATTATTTTTCATAGCATCATTGATTAATGTAGGATCGTTGTCTATAGCGCTAAGAAATGCAGGTTCCACAGGTATAAACATCAAAATATAATCTAATGAATTAATACCAATCAGTTTATGATAATCTTTTTGACTAAGTTGTTTTAAGTGATTACGAACAGAGGCTAAATGTTCGCTCATCGCTTTTGTTTTCACTGTTTCATCATCACTATTGAAATGGCGCTCATAGGCAACTAAAGTCACTTTTGAATCGATGACTACATCTCCCCCTTGAGGTAAGTGAACAATGACATCGGGTTGTAACCGTTGATTGCTTTCGTTTGTTAAATTGACTTGAGTTTCATATTCATAACCTGATCGTAATCCAGAATTATCTAGAATTTGGCTTAGGATAAATTCGCCCCAGTTTCCTTGGGTTTTATTATTGCCTTTTAGTGCATTAGTTAGGTTATTTGCCTCTTTGCTCATTTGCTCATTAAGCTGTTGTAAATTACGAATTTCATGCGTTAATGTGTGACGCTCTTTTGCTTCTTGACCAAAACTATCTTGCACTTGCTTTTTGAAACCTTCTAGTTGCTCTTTGAGTGGCGAGAGTAAAAAATCAAGACTTTGTTTATTTTGTTGTTCAATTTTTTTACCGCTGTGTTCAAAAATACGGTTGGCTAAATTTTCAAATTGAGTCGTAAGTCGTTGTTCACTATGTTCTAGTATACTTTGACGTTCTTGTGTTGCTCTTAACGTTTCTTCTAAACGTGTTTTGAGTTCACTAATTTTAACGTTTTGCGCTAGATTTTGTTGTCGATAGTCATCTAACTGGTGTTCCAGTTGTTTTGTTTGGGTTATTAATGATCGATTCTCTTCATTTTTCTGGGTTAGTTGCAACGCAAATAGTTGATGTAAATTATTAATTAATAATTTAGATTTTATTAAAATCACAAGTAAAATTAGGGCGATTATGCCAATAATTATGGCGAGCCATTCGGTTAATCCCAAAGCATTAAACATAATTAAGCCCTTTCAAAAGTAAATGACATGACTTCATTTAAGTTATTGCCATCTAGCGCGATCATAATTAAACGGTCTAACCCTACAGCAACACCAGCACAGTCGGGTAGTCCTGCTTCCATTGCGGCAAGGAGTTCAATGTCAATATTTTGTGTAGGTAGATTTAGCTTGGTACGATCCAAATTATTTTGTTCAAAACGCATTCGTTGTTCTTGTGGGTTTGTAAGTTCTTTAAAGCCGTTAGCAAGTTCAACACCTTTGTAGTAGAACTCAAAACGACTCGCTACGCGATGATCTTCTGTGCTGATAGCAGCTAATGCTGCTTGTGATGCTGGGAAGTGATACACTGCAATAGGTTTATCTTGACCAATATAAGGTTCAATACCAAAAGTGAACAAGCATTGTAGTAATCCATCTTTATCATAACTTTCGGCATTAATGCCAATATCCAACTGGTTTGCCGCATTGATTAATGTTGTATGATCAGCTTCTAATGGATCAATATTCAAATGGCGTTGAAATACTTTTTGGTAAGAAATACGCTCAGCAGATTCACAATCCAAAATAGTTTGCAGTAAATCATCGACTTCGTTGATCATTTGCATCATGTCAAATTGGATGCGATACCATTCAAGCATGGTAAATTCTGGGTTATGGTAACGACTGACTTCTTCATGATTACGAAAGCACTTACACATTTGGTAAATAGGGCCACTACCTGCAGCAAGTAAACGCTTCATGTGATATTCAGGGCTGGTAATTAATGACATCTTTTGCCCTTGCTGTTCATTAAATTCACCGGGTTTTAAAAAAGTAGAATGAAAAGAACTTAAATGCACATCGGTAACTGCATATTGGCTTAAGGTTGGTGTTTCAACTTCTAAAATACAACGATCAGCAAAAAATTGACGTATTTGAGAAATAATTTTTGCACGTTTAAGTAAATTATTAATAGATGCGGAAGGTTGCCAAGTCATAAAAATATCCATGGATTTGATTAGTTACTAAAAAGAAGAAAAATAGGGCATAGGCCCTATTTTTTATTGTTGGCGTTCATTTTGCCACAAAGCAAATAAGTTGTCGTATTTTTCTTGCTGTTGCCAAATATGGTGATGTAATGCAGAAAGAATAATTGGATCTTCTAAAATTGCTAACTGTTGTTCTTTATTGATTTTTTCTAAATCAGTTTGCAGATATTGTTCAATAAGCTCAATACGTTTTTGCTGATTTTTAGTATTAGGTAAATGTCGAGAAGTGGATAATGCACAAGCAAGTGCGTTATAGATAGGATCGACTAATGCTATAATAAAGCCATGCTCAACAAATGCCGCTTCGGTTTTAACTAAATATTCTCCAGTGAGTGTGACAGCTCTTGCTGGATGTGTTTCTTCTGGTGTTAAGAATAATCCCATTTTCTTTGCTTTCATACCAATGCTTGAAAGCCCAGATACTCTAATCACTAAAGGAGAAATGGTTAAAGGTATCAATATGGCTATATACCAATAAGTAAATTGTGGGTTTAACCAGATAATCACAGCTAACCATACAATACCTAATAATGATAATGGCCAACAAAAATAAAATGATTCCCCCCACGTTAGCGCATCATCACTTCGGGACGGAGATTTCCATTGGATTTTACTGCCCATCCAAGCTTTAAGTACAAATTTACTATGGAAGATCATCCGTATTGGAGCTAAGATCATTGACCAAATCATTTCAACAAATATCGATAGAGTTAATTTAATAATACCACCAACATCTTTTGCTCTCGTTCTCGCTATTATAATGCCATAGCTGAAGAATTTAGGTGCAAACAATAAAACCATCGTGGTTGAAAGTAGTTGAATAGCCAATTGCTCATCCCACCTTGGCCAAGTTGGGTAAAATTGGTTAGGTTGGAAGAAATATTGAGGTTCGGAAATATTAAACACTAATAATAATAAGGTTGAGAATATTAAAAACACCAACCACAATAATGATGAAATATAGGCCATGCCACTGGTTGCAAACATTATGCGGTGTGTCAATTTAATCCCACTTTTGAAGATTAATCTTAAATTAATCAAGTTTCCCATACACCAGCGATTGTCTCGTTTTAGATCTTCTATCATATTACCTGGTAGTTCTTCGTAACTACCATTCATATTATAAGCGATCCAAACGCCATAGCCAGCACGGCGCATAAGGGAGGCTTCAACCAAATCATGCGATAAAATATGAATTGGTTCTTTCCGTTTTGGGAGCGGTGATAGTATGCAATGCTCAATAAATGGTTTTAAGCGAATCATTGCATTGTGTCCCCAATACTGTGCTTCGCTTAATTGCCAAAAGTGTGTACCAGAGCAAAAAATATCGCTGTAAATTTGGTTGGCAAATTGTTGAATACGACCGTAAAGGGTGGTCATTCTTACCGATTTTGGTGGAGATTGTAAAATACCTGCTTTAGGTGTCATTTCCATCATGGCAATCATTTTCAAAATACAATCGCCAGTCATGATACTATCAGCATCAAGGATCATCATGTATTCGTACTGATGCCCCCAACGACGGCAAAAATCGTCAATATTACCACTTTTACGTTTCACTCTACGTTTTCGGTGACGATAAAAGATATTACAGCCATTGTTTTGTTTCGTTGCATTAAATTCAGCCCAAGCTTTTAGCTCGTTAACATACAGATCTGGATCATTAGTATCGCTTAATATATAAAAATCACAACAAGCTGCGTGACCTGTTTCAGCTAAAGACTGATAAGTAGCTTGTAAACCAGCAAAAACCCGAGCAACATCTTCATTACAAATGGGCATGACTAATGCGGTTCGATGCTTGCTATCAATATGCGCTGCTGGATTTGTGGGAATTTGGATAGTATAACGATCTTTACCCATTACGGCTAAAATTAATCCCATAATACTGGTCCAAAATCCAATAGAGATCCAGCAAAATAAAATCGCAAATAAGGTAATAATCGCGCCTTGAATAATATAAGGTATTATGCTGTAAACAGCTAATTCAGGATTGATATCCCAATTAGCCATGAAATTGATTTTTTGCCAGCTTTGATAAGGCAATAACGATGATAGATAAGTGGTTCCGTAGTATGTTTGTACTGCAATGAGGGCAAACATAATAAAACGGCGAATTAAGGCAAGGATATTCGTACCATGCTTTGCTTTGCTAGTAAAGCGTTGGTTCCAGATCTGGGGTTGAATCGAAACGCGATCCACTTCAGGATAACTTGGTTGTTGTTGCCGCTCATCAATAAAAGAACGAGTATCGCCAACTTGGTTTAAACGATATTTTAAAAACTCGACATCGTCAGGTGGAATCGCATTATCTTCAAATTTCTGACGCCAAACTTTAGCGCCAGAAAGATTTGCAAAGTAATCTTTTTTCATATTTTTATCTTATTATAATAATTATTGTGCGGGGTATTGCCCACTCCACGTTTCAGAAATCACTTCATTGGTTGCTTGCGAAGCAAGTTGTATACGAATATCTGTTGCTTTTTTATTATCTTCAACGTTGAATCGAACAATGACTCGCCAACCTTTAATTATTGGATTGTATTGCACGTCACAACTTACAATAGCACCATTATTAATGCTTGAAATCACTTTAACTGGATCTTTTTCTGATAATTCAGGGCCTGCGAAATCGATTACGTATGCATTAGAGCCATCAAGTTTACGAATTAAATTAGCTTGTTTTATATCGCCTAGCGATAAGCGTGTACTAATTGCTTGTGCAACATTATTGGGATAACGCTGTTTTTCGTTTAAGGTATAATGTAATCGATATTTAGTATCAAGCACATCACCAGCTTGGTATTGTTTTTCTGGCACCCAAAATGCAACGATATTGTCGTTAGTCTCATCAGCTGTTGGGATTTCAACTAATTCAACACGACCTTTTTGCCAGTTGTTTAGTATTTCTACCCAAACACTTGGTCGTTGTTCATAGTGATCATCAAGATCTTGATAATCATCAAAACCTTTATCACGCTGAATTAACCCAAATGCTTTCGGGTTTTCTAAACTATAAGATGAAAACGATAAACGTTTAGGGTTATTTAATGGACGCCATATCCACTCATTATTGCTAGCTAAGATCGAAAGACCATTAGAATCATGCATTGCAGGGCGGTAATTTAGCAATGGTGATGGATAATTAGGGCCAAATAAGAACATGCTAGTCAATGGTGCAATACCTAATTTTTTTACTGAATTGCGGAAAAATACTCTTGCTTGTACGGTGATCGTCGTATCAATACTTGGTACAAGCGTAATTTTATAAGCACCAGTTACACTAGGCGAATCGAGTAATGCATAGATAACCAAGTGTTTTTGATTAGGTTCAGGTCTTTCAATCCAATATTCTTTAAAACGCGGAAACTCCTCCCCAGACATTTCACCAGTGTCAATGGCAAGACCTCTAGCTGAAAGACCATAATGTTGATCTTTTCCTACGGCACGAAAATAGCTGCCACCAAGAGCCGAAAAAATTTCATCATCAGTTTTTGTTGGATTATTAATTGGATAATGGACTTTAAAACCAGCAAACCCAAGATCTTTACTACTTAGTTTATCCAGATTGATTGGGCTTAAATCAAAATAATTTGGATCATATTCGATTGGGTTGACTTTATTATCGACAATTTCATTGATTTTTATTGGAACATCAAAGTACATCCCTTCATGATAAAACTCAAGTTTGAAACGATTTTTTCGATCGCCCCAATAGGCTTTTTGATGATTGAATAGGATTTTTTGATAATCAGCAAATTGTAAAGATGCTAATTCATTTGGAATATTTTTAGATGGTTGAACATAAGCCTTTTTGGATAGTTTTTCTGCTTTTTCAGCTACATCATCAAATGAGAAAGCCCACGAAGAAAAACTAATGCAAGAAACGCAAGCCATGCAAAGCATCTTGCTAATTAGCTTTTTACTAAAAGGGGTATTGGGTAATAAGTTGTACATACAGACTCGCATTATTATCTAAAAATATTGAAGTAATTGATAATATTTTTTTGGGGATCACTCAAGCACTTTTCAACGTAATCTACTTTGATCTCTTGAAGAATGCTAGGATTTTCATCGATCAGGAAGTGAGAATAGTTATCTTTGGCAATCTTTGTTTGTAAGGATAAGATATCTTGTTCAGACATTTTGAATTGTGGTTGAAAGTATTGCTTTATTTTAGTGGTATCTTTGGTATAAATTGCAGTAACAAAATCAGCCGAATACTGGCAATAATTTTTAATATTGTTTTCGGTTGCTTTTATTTTGCTTAATTCAATATTATGTTCAGCTTGATTTTCTTCAACTACTTTTTTAAGTTGCCTATCATATTTTAACTTATAATTTTCGTTCAGATAAAAACTTAATACACAAGATGATGGGGTATTGTCACTTTTACAATTTAAGATGCCACGTTTAATAACATAGTTGTCGAAATTTTTATCGCCAATAATTTGCAGCAATTGAGTTTTAGCATCAACGACATAGGGGTCATTAGCTTCTGTTTGCTGTTTTAATAAAGATAGTTGCTCTGTCTTTGAAATTGCCTCGCTATTTTTTGTAGGCAAATTTTTTTTTGCACAGCCTGCGGCAAGAATAGAAATAATGGTGCATATAAGGATTTTACTTACTTTCATTTATCAAATTCCATGAGCATATTTTTAGTTATTTCGGTTAATTTCAATTCGGTTAATTTCAAAGGGAGTAACAGTATTACTCATTTAGTTGCATTTTTATAACAAAAATCGCTTATAACAATTATTAATATAGCCGGAAATTATATACTCTTATTTTTTTAAATAATACCAGTAGATTAAATTAAATTTATAAAAAGCCTACATTAGATATAATTACTTCTTCCTAATGTTTGCATATTTTTTTATTATCGACGGTAAATTCAGATTTATGAGCAACAGAAGGCTTAAATTTACCCTTCGCTTTTAGAAAAGCAATAAGTTGCTCGGCATTCATGTTAGATTTAGAGCAGGTGTGAAATACGGCGTTTTCACCAAACTTATTTTTGATAGCATTAAATAAGGAAGATTCTGTGTAATTGTTTCCTTCCATCATACGCAATACTTCATGTCCGTGAATTGACATTAAAACCTCCTCTGCAAATTTTTGTTTATTTAAAGCATAATATTCGCTATTTAGAATGGCGAAAGATAGCAAATATTATGAGTAAAAAAAAGTGGTTAAATATTAAAAATATTGTCAATTTTATTTATTGCTTCCCCCTGATTTATATCAGGGGGGTAACTAATACAAATGAGGCAAAATATTCAATCGAGAATAATCTTGTTTTACTCTTTATTATTAGCCAATTTTACAATAATTGATTGATTTTCACTTTTAACTTGGTGAATTACAACTGAAATAATATCAGCAAGTTTGTAGCAAACTTTATTTTCGATTTTGATTATTCCTTCATCGGGTAGGGTGGTGATTTCTTCCTTGACTGAATGAATCATTGAAAGCGGTACAAATGCAAAAGCGCCTATATCACATAAACGAACTCGAGCTCCACCACGATTGATATCAATAATTTCAGCTGTGTAACTTTCACCGATTTTATCTGATAAGTATTGAGCATAAAGGTTTTCAGCCATATCACGCTCAGCAAAGCGTAACATCTTTCGCCTTTCATTCATGGTTTTTAGTTGTTCTTTATCTGGTGGAATTAGCTCTTGTAAGCGAATATATGCTTTGATTAGCCGATGGTTGATCATGTCGCCATATTTACGTATTGGGGATGTCCATGTTGCATAAGCATCAAATCCTAAACCAAAATGAGGCTTTGGCTCAATTGAAAAATCTGCAGGGCTTTGAAACTTGCGAAGCCTTGTGGCTAAAAATGGGATATTGTCGATCATCCGACGTAACTTTACGTAGCCATCAAAAGATAATAGAGATTCTTTATCAAATTCAGTAATCCCGTTATCGTTGAGAAAATTTAGCACTTGTTCGATATATTTATTATCAAACCCCGCATGAATATTAAAAATTCCAAAGCCAATTTTATTTTGTAATTGTAATGTTAAAGCTTGATTTGCCAGAATCATGACTTCCTCAACAATATGATTGGCAATTCGACGAGTTTCTTTAATGATTGATTTAACTTGGCGGTTTTCATTTAGATCAAAACGATAATCGCCATTATCTTTAAAAACGAGTGCATGAGTTTGTCGCCATATTATGCGAATATTAGCTAAGTCAGCTAACCAGCTAAGTTGCTGCTTAATACTAGGGTTGTTAGTTGCTAATTCATTACTATTTTCTAGAAAATCGGAAACATTACGATAAGTTAGTTTAGCTTTCGATGCAACCCAAGCCGGCATAAAAGTGATGTCATCGGTAATCATATTGCCTGCTTGGTCAATATTTATTTTACATATCATAGCAGGTCGTTTTTGATTTGCTTTTAATGAACATAGCTCATTAGCAAGCTCTTTGGGTAGCATGGGAATATTAAAATCTGGCAAATAAGTTGTAAAATTCCTAATTTTTGCAATATTATCCAATGCGCTATCTTGTAATATATAAGCGGTGGGGTCGGCAATAGCAACCATAAGTTGATAATGGCCATGTTCATTTTTAGAAACCGTAATTGCATCATCCATATCTTCGGTATCTTCGCTATCAATAGTGAAAAAATTAACATCAGTTAAATCTTGACGATTATTAAGCTCTGCATCGTTAATTTCTAATACTTCGGTGTGTGGAGGGACCGTTTCTAAATCATAACGAGCTAATGTTTTTAGCCAAAGTTGGTAAGGAGAATTACTGTCAGCAACAAAACGAGTAATTTCAGCAAAAAAATGGTTACTTTTTTCTTGTAACGGGTGAGAAGTGAGCATTGCAACAACCCAATCATCTTCTTTTAGCTTTTCGCTAACTTGATTGTGTACTTTACAACGAATGGCAAAATTAGCGGGCATATTTTCAGGATAAATAACCATTGCACGATCTTGAAAACCTACTTTGCCAATAAATTTTTGTAATGCACTCTCGATTAGACATTCAGGTTCAAAAGTTTCTTTACCGTTATTACTGATTACAGCCCCAGAAACCTTATCGCCATTACAAACCTTTTTCATTTTAGCAACAGGGATGAAATAGCTTTTTTTATTATCTACATCTAAAAAACCAAATCCTTTTTCATGTGCTCGAACAATGCCTTCAACGCGTGGGGTTTGTTCATGAAGCTCTTGCTTTAATTGTGCCAGTAGAGGGTTATTTTGAAACATATGCCTTAACACTATTTAAAAAATTTGGGTTAAATTCTATCATAGTTATGCAAGTTTTGGTTATTGAATTAATCGGTAATAGCGCTGAAAATAGACGTATAATAATGCCACTTAAAATAATGGATTAAATTAGTCTATGAAATTAAATTACAAATTACAGGGTGATGGGCAGCCGATAGTGTTTTTGCATGGCGTTTTTGGCAGTTTAGATAATTTGAATATGCTAGCAAAAGATTTTGTGCAACATTATCAAACAATTCAAGTTGATTTACGTAATCATGGAAATTCACCTTGGTCTGATCAGATAAGTTATCAAGCTATGGTTGAAGATGTTGCCGAGCTTTGTCATGATTTACGCTTAAATGATGTGATATTAATTGGTCACTCTATGGGCGGCAAAGTTGCTTTGCAACTGTCACAAGTGATATCAGATACTATCCAAAAAATTGTTGCCATTGATATTGCGCCGATAAAGTATCACCGCTCAGCTAATGCTACTATTTTGAGAGTATTAGTTTATTGTCTCAAAAATCATGTTACCGATAAAAAACAGATCATGAATTTAATGGAACAAGCAGGTATTAACATGCCAACCATACTTTTTTTATTAAAATCTTTTAAAAATGAAAAATGGTCATTTAATATTCAAGCAATTAATGATCAGTATGGTCATATTTGTGATTGGCAAACAATACCACCTTGGTTAAAACCCACGCTATTTATTCGTGGTGGCAATTCTTCTTACATTGTTGATGAATTTTACCCAGCCATTTTTTCGCAATTTCCAGATTCAAAAATTGAGTTGATTGAAGGTGCAGGTCACAATGTTCATGCTGAAAAAACACAGCAAGTACTGAAAATTTTACATAGCTGGTTAGGGAATTAAATGGCATGAAGTCTATAAATATTAAGGTGAATTACAAAAAAGGCGTTGCTGTTGGATGGTTTGCTTATTGGATGTTTTAATCGTTATAACAACCATGTTACATTGAGCATTATATATTTGAGTGTTGATGTGATATTGCCAACCAGAAGGGATTATTTGGCTGATAGTATAAGGATAGCTATCGAGTAGCTGAAAAGCAATTTTATTAGCACGTAAGTTGTTGGCAAAATAGCGATGTTTGCTGAACAATGTTTGTTGATAATTGATAAAGCCAAGCATGATCATTGAAAATAGTAATGTTGCTATCATTACTTCAATTAGACTAAAGCCAGTTATATTTTTATTATTCACAATAAATAGCCTTTTTTTCTGGGCAATAATCGAGCCAATGTCCTTTTTCCACAATCAATCGGTTATTGTCAAAATGTGCAAGTGTATACAAAAAAAAGTCATCGGCCTCGCCCCTTATTAATACGTAATCATCTATTTTTAATAAAGATTGTTTTATGCATGCTTTTAAGTGATAAGTTGGTTCAGTCATACATTGCCAATTAGCTTTAGGTGGTTGCCAATTTTGGCTTATTGCCCAAGTTAAAGATGAACTGGAATGATTAAATTTTTGATAGTATTTAATTTCTATCAAGATTGTCTTTTGCCATGAGGTTATAAGTAAATTAAAACCAATTAATAACCCCAATCCTACAGTCATTAACATCATCATCATTAAAATAGTGCTAAATCCAGATGATGGAGAATTTCTTTTAAAATAGGTTTTCATTTTTGATAATTTCAGTTACATAGTATTTAATCTGTTTGTTTTTTCTTAATTCAGCATTGATTGATAAACTAATAGCATTTGGTAATTGCCTTATTGCAAAGTGGGTTATTTTGATTTCATTTGAATCGAATAAATTTTCCCATTTACTTCCAAAACAATCTAACGATCCTGTTCTATAGGCTATGTTGTTTTCTTTATAGCGATAAGTAAAGACATCTGACTTTGTTGGGTTAGCTCTGTTCCAAACCCAAGAATTTCGAATTTCGCTATCATATCGAAGGATAATACATTTTGCCCGTTCCTTAATTTCAATAGCTTTATCTGTCATTTTTTTTGGATCATTAGCAATAAAACCCGCTCTTTTTATATCTTTTTTCAAACCAACTAACCCAAAATCGATGGCTTGTTGTAAGCGAATTTTTTGATAATATTGCATGATGTTTGTTTGCAATTTGACGTAAAAAGCAGTCATACCAATAACTATTAAACTTGATAGTACCAAACCAATGAGCATTTCTAGCAAGGAATATCCAGATACTTTTAACATGGCGGTAAACTAGCTATATAACTGTTTTCCGCACAAAATCGAATGCGCCCAAATAAAGAAACAAAAATTCTACTGGTCCCTATTTTATTTTTTAATTGAAAAGACATGGTTTGTGCCATGTTGCGACGCCCTAGAATAAAAGCGCTTTTATTGTTTGATAACTCACTAATTTGAACAGAATTATTGGGCTTGATAAAATAAAGTATGCCTTCACTGCATGCAGGTGGTTTGTCAGCCTTGGTAATTGAGATACACCAAGGTGATGAAAATTGATGAATAATATAGTTTTCATTTTTACTTGATGCTTTTATTTGTGCTTCGTATATAAAATAGGCCAATTGCTTAGTTGTAGATGCTAATTCATTTTGCAATTGTTGCTCTTTCCAATGCTCAATACCGATAGAGGCTAAAATAGCACTGATACAAACAGTTATTAACAATTCTAATAATGAGAATCCCAAATCATGCATAGTATGTCTTTTGTAAATATTGTGAGAGTTCGAGCATATATTTGAATAAAATAACTAGTTATTTAAAGATCTGAATTTGTGAGCCACAATCCAAATAAATTACGATTTTTAATAAAAAAGGTTGAATAAGGTTTTATCAAGAATACTAGCGATATTATTGGCTTTATTTATAGTAGAGTTTTAGTTTTTTACGCAAATGATAATTATAAAAAATGATAGAGAATGTGCTGAATTTAGTGATCTGCTTAAACCACTTAAAAAGCAAAGCGGATTATATTATACTGTTCATCCATTTATTATTTGCTAACGGACTTAAACGTTAAAGGAAACGAGAGATGCAACAATTACAAACTATTATTGAAGCAGCATTTGAACGTCGTGCTGAAATAACACCATCTAATGTAGATGTAGTAACACGCGATGCAATTAACCAATGCATCCATTTATTAGATAGCGGTAAGATGCGTGTGGCCGAAAAGATTGATGGAGATTGGGTTACTCACCAATGGTTAAAAAAAGCAGTTTTGCTCTCTTTCCGAATCAATGAAAACCAACTGATTGATGGTGGTCCGACTAACTATTATGACAAAGTTCCATTAAAATTTGCTGAGTATGACGAAGCAAGATTCCAACAAGAAGGGTTCCGTGTTGTTCCGTCCGCAATTGCACGTAAAGGGGCATATGTTGCGCGTAATACTGTATTAATGCCTTCTTATGTTAATATCGGCGCATACGTTGATGAAGGTACAATGGTTGATACATGGGTAACTGTTGGCTCATGTGCGCAAATTGGTAAAAATGTTCATTTATCAGGTGGAGTCGGTATTGGTGGTGTTTTAGAGCCATTACAAGCTAATCCAACGATCATTGAAGACAATTGCTTTATTGGTGCTCGTAGTGAAATCGTGGAAGGTGTGATTGTCGAAGAAGGCAGTGTCATTTCAATGGGCGTATTTATTGGTCAAAGCACTAAAATTTACGATAGAGCAACCGGTGAAGTACATTATGGGCGAGTACCAGCAGGTTCTGTCGTTGTTTCTGGTAACTTACCAACCAAAGATGGCAAGTATAGCCTTTATTGTGCGGTTATTGTGAAAAAAGTAGATGCTAAAACTTTAGGTAAAGTGGGCATTAATGAGTTACTTCGTACTATTGATTAATTTACGTTTACATGTTTAAGTCGCCTAAATTATTAGGCGACAATGATTTTATTTACAATTAGTGGTTTAATTGAGAATCCTAACCATTAGAAGAGGAGAATTTATGCCTTCTTTTGATATTGTGTCAGAAATCCAAATGCCAGAAGTTAAAAATGGGGTTGAAAATGCGACCCGAGAGTTAACGACCCGTTGGGATTTTAAAAATGTTGAAGCATCGTTTGAATTAAATGAAAAAAATGAAACGATCAAAGTTACAAGCCAATCAGATTTCCAAGTACAACAATTACTTGATATTTTACGCGACAAATTAGCTAAGCGAGGTATTGATGGCGGATCGCTTGAAATCCCTGAAGAAATGGAGCATAGCGGCAAACTCTATAGCGTTACAGTTAAACTAAAACAGGGTATCGATAAAGAATTAGCTAAAAAGATTGTAAAAGCAATTAAAGATAGCAAAATTAAAGTACAAGCTCAAGTTCAAGGCGAACAGATTCGCGTTACTGGTAAATCGCGCGATGATTTACAAGCTACTATGGCGTTAGTTAAAAATGGCGAATTTGGTCAACCGTTTCAGTTTACTAATTTTAGAGACTAACCTTTTATGGAATTCATATTGTCGGCAAATGTCGACAATATTGTCTTTTAAACATTACAATTTATTTTGTAAAAAAATTTCTAGGAAAAGCTATATTTGAGCATGGAATTATTAGGTAATCACAGAAACGGTTTCTTAAACACTAATGTAAGTAGCGTAAAGAACAAGATTTTTTTTTATGAATACGTTATGCTATCTACTTGTCTACCCTCTTAATTATAACAATATTTATTATGATGAAAAAATTAGCTCTATTTTTACTTCCTCTTCTCTTTTCTGGATATCTGTCTGCACAAGAGCTCAATAGCGAAGCAAAGAAAGTTTTTATTGATAATTTATTATCGAAAATGACGATTCAAGAAAAAGCAGGCCAATTACGTTTGATTAGTGTTGGGGGCGATTTAACTTTAGATAAAGTGCTTGATAACATTGAAGTGGGTGAAGTTGGTGGTATTTTTAATACCATTGTCGAGCCAGATCTGTCACAAATGCAAGAACGAGCTTTAAAATCTCCGAATAAAATCCCGCTATTTTTTGGATTTGATGTCATTCATGGGCACCGAACCATATTCCCTATTAATTTAGGTATTGCATCAAGTTGGGATCGTAGTGTAATGGCTAAAGTGGCAGAAATATCTGCTGAAGAAGCCACAGCCGATGGATTGAACATCACTTGGGCTCCAATGGTCGATATTACTCGCGATCCAAGATGGGGGCGTGTGTCAGAAGGTTTTGGCGAAGATCCTTATTTAACATCCGAAGCGGGACGTATTTTTGTTGAGAGAATGCAAAAACAGTCGCTTGCTGATAAAAAATCGCTTGCAACGGCTGTAAAACATTTTGCGCTTTATGGTGCAGTTGAAGGTGGGCGTGAATATAACAGTACAGATATGAGTGAACGAAAAATGTTCCAAGAATATCTTGTCCCTTATAAAGCAGCAATTGATGCTGGTAGCCGTGCAGTCATGGTTTCTCTGGTCAGTGTTAATGGTATTCCTGCAACAGCTAACCATTGGTTATTGACCGAAGTGTTGCGCAATCAATGGCATTTTGATGGTGTTGTGGTTAGTGATCATGGCGCTATTCGGGAGCTAATTAACCATGGTGTGGCTAGCGATGCGAAAGATGCGGTTCGCGTTGCGATTAAAGCTGGCATTGATATGAGTATGAATGATGAATATTTCTTACAATTTTTGCCTGAATTAGTGAAAGAAGGGGCTATTACCGAAGATCAATTAAATCAAGCTTGCCGCCGAGTTCTTGAGCTTAAATATGATATGGGGCTATTTAGTGATCCTAATCGCTATTTAGATCCAAAATTAGATATCGAGACAATGTTTTCAAATAACCGCCTACATCGTGAAGAAGCGCGAGATGTGGCTCGTCGTAGCATTGTGCTATTAAAAAATGAGAATAAGATCTTACCGCTAGCCAGAAATAAGAAAATTGCGGTAATAGGTCCATTGGCTAATTCAAAACGAGATATTTTAGGTAGTTGGTCGGGTGCTGGGCGTACTAATTTGGCGGTAACACCATTAGAAGGCATCAAAAACACAGTTAAGAACCCAAAATCAGTTAGCTACGCATTTGGTGCTAATCTTTCTGATGATGCAAATTTATATCGTTTTTTAAATTTATATGGAGAAAACTCTAAATTTGATGATAGGCCAGCGGATAAAATCATTGCCGAAGCAGTTAATATAGCGAAGAAATCTGATGTTGTTATTGCCTTTGTTGGCGAAGCCGAAGGCATGGCTCATGAATCATCAAGTCGAACAGATCTATCTTTACAAGCAAGCCAAAAACGATTGCTCAAAGCATTAAAAGAAACTGGAAAACCATTGGTTATTGTATTAATGAATGGTCGCCCATTAACATTAACTGAAGAATATGCTCAAGCTGATGCAATGCTTGAAACTTGGTTTTTAGGAACTGAGGGGGGTAATGCTATTGCTGATGTATTATTTGGTCAGTATAACCCTTCTGGTAAGCTGCCGATGTCCTTTCCTAATAATGTAGGGCAGATACCTGTTTATTACAGCCATTTAAATACTGGCCGTCCACGTGGAACCGAAAATATGGGGAAATATACAACTTCGTATTTTGATAGCCCAAACGAGCCATTATTTCCATTTGGTTTTGGTTTAAGTTATACCGACTTTGCGATGGATTTTTCTTTATCTAGCCCTGAAATGGACAAAGAGGGTGAAATTGTTGTTACAGTCAATGTTGAAAATATTGGCGATAAGGAAGGTATGCAAACAGTTCAACTCTACTTGCAAGATGTTACAGCCTCAGTTAGTCGCCCTGTTAAAGAGTTGATGGGTTTTGAAAATATCACCTTAAAACCACATGAAAAAGGTAAAGTAAAATTTACTATTAAATATGATATGTTAAAATTCTGGAATGACAAAATGCAATACGTTGCAGAGCCAGGTAAATTTAATGTGTTTATTGGTAGTGACTCTACAACACAAAATAAGCAAACTTTCACTTTGCTTGATAAATAAATTTTTAATTTTTCGTCGACATCTGTCGACGTTTTTATTTCTGTGGTCAGTATTGTGTTTGAATTCGATCTTGTCCTACACTTCTTCAACAAATTGTGTTTTTGGTGATTGCTTATTAACTTAGTAAAACACCAATTATTCCCCCTATTATGCAAGTGGCTGTTCATTTGCCTCATAAATTAGTCTGTTACTACATTTTTTCGTTGTTTGGTATTATGATGAGTAGCTATTTTGGCTTACATATTTAGGAGAAATTACCGCTGAGGTTTGTATACTGTCTACAATTTTGATTGGATTGATTAGCGGATTATTGCATTATTTCTGATGAAAAAGGACAAGCTGATTTTATCAATAATCTTAACTTAATATCTGGGCAACTACCATTCTAGCTATCTGGTTGCTAATTTGTACCACTTGGGCACTAGTATTGAGACTATTCAATTCGGATCCTCAACTAGAAAGATTCTTTTATTTAGCGGAGGAATATAATTGCCGTATTGTAGAAGATAGAAGTTTGACAGCACAACAAAACGATAATATGCATCATATATTAATCATTTTCGTTGTGTACGATATTATCTTCTTTGGTGTTAAAACCGTGCTGAAAGTACGCAATAATAAGCAAAGGACTGCTAAAGAAATCGCTTATGTATCAATTCCGAAAGGTGGCATTAAGATGTCAATGTCACACTAAGTATTGGTAGGATGCTATTCATGATAGCGTCCTAGTTTAACCGCCCTCAAAATAGGACTGCAAAAAATAGAAAATCCTTTATGATAAAACTAAAAAAACCATAAACCTTTTTTAGAATATCTTTTTTGTAAAAGATATTCATAAGTTGATACTGTTTTAAATTGGCAAGTAATTTATTACATAAAATTCAAATTACACCTAGCGTAAATAAGGAGAGTAACTGTAGAATGGCTAACTACAAGGAGAATTACTATGCAAAATGATATTACTTTTTACCAACGCTTTAAGTCTGATATTTTGGCTGGTTTAAAAATTATTACTATTCGCGATAGGAGTGAATCACACTTTAAAGTTGGTGATGAGCTACGTGTTGGTACTTTTGAAACTAATGAATACTTTTGTACCATAAAAATAATGAGTGTTACACCAATCACTCTTGAACAATTAACTGAAGAACATGCAAAACAAGAGAATATGACATTGAGTGATTTAAAAAAGGTGATTTTAGATATTTACCCAGATGAAAGACATTTTTTTGTAATTCGTTTTTCTCTTTTATGATCATAAAAAAATACGCGTTTGAACGCGTATTTTTATTTTTGATAAAAACAATCTAATATCATGATCTATTTAAGGGTTGCACATATAAAGTTAAACCATCAACAGAGATAACCTCAACACGCTGGCCCGCGTTAAGATCTTGATTACACTTGGCTGGCCAAGTCCCATCTTTGATTTTTACTCTTCCCGAACCATTAATAATAGGGACAGTGACAATAGTTTTTATACCAATTAAATCTTGTTGAGGCTGATTGATTTCACTTTTGCTGGATTTATCTTGTCCATTTCTTCGAAGCCAAAACCACCAAAGATAAGCAGATATAACCGTCAGAATTGCAAATAAGATCCATAAAGTTGACCAAGAAAGTGGTAATGCCCAAGCCATTAAACCAACAATTATGGCTGCACACCCAGCCCAAAGCCCATACCCACTTGTGCCAATTAATTCAGCAATCAGTAAAATACCGCCTAAAGCGATAAACACCCAATGAGGTGAATTATAGAAAACCATAAAAAAATCAGTCATTACGCTACCTTCAAAATCGATTAAGTTAAAAAACTCAAACATATAATCCATGGCTTTTATCAAAAAGTTTTAGGAAATATTGTGTTTAAGTATAAAGTTCGATTTCTATTTCGTATTTTTAAGCAATTCAGCAATACCACCAATACTGCCCATTAAACTTGACGCATCAAGAGGCACCATAATAACTTTACTGTTATCAGCTGAACCAATTTGTTGTAGCGCTTCAGTATATTTTTGTGCAACAAAGTAGTTAATGGCATTTATATTACCTGCTGCAATGGCATCTGATACCATTTGAGTTGCTCTAGCTTCAGCTTCGGCAGCACGTTCACGCGCTTCGGCTTGTAAAAAGGCTGATTGTTTTTCACCTTCAGCTTTTAAAATTTCAGATTGTTTTTCACCTTCTGAGCGTAAAATCGCTGCTTGACGAATACCTTCCGCTTCAAGAATTTCCGCACGTTTATTACGTTCAGCCTTCATTTGTGCGTTCATTGCCGCAATGAGTTCTGCCGGTGGGCGAACATCTCGAATTTCGATACGTGTGATTTTTATTCCCCAAGGACTTGTTGCATCATCAACAATATTTAGTAACTTAGAATTAATGTGATCACGTTGGGATAACATTTCATCTAATTCCATACTACCTAAAACGGTACGAATATTGGTCATCATTAAATTAATCACAGCACGTTCTAATTGATTAACTTGATATGCTGCCCTTGCTGCTTCTTGCACTTGAATAAAACACACAGCATCAATTTGTACATTGGCGTTATCTTTCGATATCACTTCTTGTGATGGAATATCAAGAACTTGTTCCATCATATTAATTTTACGACCAACACCATCCATAAAAGGGATAATGATGTTTAAACCTGGTTCAAGTGTATGTGTATATTTACCAAAACGCTCAATAGTATATTGATAACCTTGGGGAACAATAGTAATGCCTTTCAAAACGGTGATTAAAGCAAGTAAAACAATAATAAAGATGGCGATATAAAATGCTGGCATAGTTTAATTTCCTTATATTTATCATTAAATATGACTAGTTATTCTAAGCATTATTTTATTATTTGACTAGTTATAATTGATTTTTATAATGAAATTTATGATTGTTCGAATTTGTTAATACCTATAATTCATGCGTTGATAAGTTACAAAATGTTAAATCTCAAAATTTACCATGGAATAAGCAAAGTAATTTAGAACAAGAAATTAAAGAAGGTTATCCTTGAGTCAAGTGTGAGACGCTTATGTTAAAAAAGATATGGGATATTATCGTTTTGATCAAAAAATTGAAGAATAATTGAATCTTTATTTTTATCGCGTTTATTACATTATGAAGTGATAAGTTTTTATATGTTATTATTTACTTGACATTGAACTAATGAACTAGTTTAATAGTACAAAATTTACTTTAAACAGATAATATAATGAAACGTCAATATTTCTTTACTCACTTTTGTCAAGTCGCTAGCTTTGGTTGGTGGTGCATTACTTTTTGTGGGTAATGTAGTGAAGTATTGTCTTAATTTACAAAACCCGCACTAGGCGGGTTTTTTCGTTTTAAGCAAAGAAAAAATCGATATGAATTAAAATTAAACATAAATAGAGAGACAACAATGAACAAGCACGTACTAACGCAGATCACCAAAACGATTGATTATTATCAAAATCCTACCCAAGTGTTTTATCAATTATGTGATAGTAGACCTGCAACATTGTTGCTTGAATCTGCTGAAATAGATAATAAGCAAGGAATTAAAAGTGTCATGATTGTTGATAGTGCCTTACGTATTTCGGCAATTAACAATGAAGTAACTGTTAAGGCTTTGACTACAAATGGCGAAAAACTATTACCTTTATTACAAAAGAACTTTTTAGATAAGTTAGATAATATCCAATTGAATGAACAAACGCTTAAATTGGTATTTCCTACTATCAACAATATGCAAGATGAAGATTCAAGGTTAAAGTCATTATCCGTCTTTGATGTATTAAGAACCTTATTAACTATTGTAGATAATACCGAACAATATGGGCAAGATGCAATTTTTGTTGGTGGCCTATTTTGTTATGATCTTGTCGCTAGTTTTGAACAGCTTCCCATTTTGCCGAGTGAGCAACGTTGCCAAGATTTCTGTTTTTATTTAGCTGAAACACTATTAGAAATAAATCATCAAGATCATGTGTCAATTTTAAAATCAACAGCCTTTACGTCTGATGCACTAGAAATTGAACGGTTGACATTAAGATTAGCTGACCTACAAGCAACGTTAAATCAACCAATTAAGCCCATTTATACAAAATCGTTTGCTAATATTAATGTGACTTGTAATAAAAGTGATGATGATTTCAACACGATGGTGAAAAAGATGCAAGATGCGATTCAGCAGGGGGAAATCTTTCAAGCTGTACCTTCACGGCGTTTTTCACTACCTTGTCCTGAGCCGTTATCTGCTTATCAGGTATTAAAAATCCATAACCCAAGCCCTTACATGTTTTATATGCAAGATCAAGATTTTGTCTTATTTGGTGCATCACCAGAAAGCGCACTTAAATATACTAAAGCAACAAATCAAGTTGAAATCTATCCGATTGCTGGTACACGCCCACGAGGATTAACCATAAACGGCGAAATTGATCACGATTTAGATAGCCGTTTAGAGCTTGAAATGCGCACTGATAAAAAAGAGCTTGCAGAACACTTAATGCTAGTGGATTTAGCACGTAATGATTTAGCTCGCATTTGCCAGCCAGGCACGCGTTATACCAAAGACTTATTAAAAGTAGATCGTTATTCATTTGTGATGCATTTAGTTTCACGGGTAGTTGGTCAGTTACGTAATGATTTAGATGCACTTTATGCTTACCAAGCGACTATGAATATGGGGACATTAACTGGTGCGCCAAAAGTGCGTGCTATGCAATTAATTGCTGAATCTGAAAAAGTTAAACGGGGTAGCTACGGTGGGGCGGTTGGTTATTTTACTGCTCATGGCGATCTTGATACCTGTATTGTGATTCGTAGCGCTTATGTCGAAGATGGTATTGCGACAGTTCAAGCAGGTAGTGGTGTGGTATTAGATTCCGAACCACAGTTAGAATCCGATGAATCGCGCAACAAAGCGCGAGCAGTAATTCAAGCTATCATGGCAGCACATAATGTAGAGGGTGTATTGTAATGGCTAATATTTTATTTATTGATAATATTGATTCGTTTACTTATAACTTAGTTGATCAATTGCGAAATAGCCAACATTGTGTGACTATTTATCGTAATACTATTCCTGCTGATGTCATTATTGAAAAATTATCACACATGCAACATCCTATTTTAATGTTATCTCCTGGACCTGGTACGCCGAGCGAAGCAGGTTGTATGCCTGAATTGCTTAAACGATTAAAAGGTAAATTGCCTATTATTGGTATTTGTCTTGGGCACCAAGCTATTGTTGAATCTTATGGGGGAACAATTGTTCCTGCAGGCGATATCTTACATGGCAAGGCTTCACAAATTGAGCATGATGAGCAAGCCATGTTTACAGGATTACCAAACCCACTACCTGTTGCGCGTTATCACTCTTTAAAAGGTGAAAATATCCCAAAAAATCTGACTATTAATGCGATTTTCAATAATATTGTCATGGCGGTGCGTAATGATGAAGATCGGGTTTGTGGTTTTCAGTTTCATCCTGAATCGATTTTAACTATTCAAGGGGAAAAATTACTAGAACAAACTATTGAGTGGGCGCTTCATTCATCAGAGACAAAAGGAAAGTTACAACAAGAAGCTATAGTTGATAAGCAAGAGTACAATATTCAACCTGTGCTAAATAAATTATATTTAGGGCAATTGCTCACACAAGAAGAAAGTAAAATATTATTCAATTTAATTATTCAAGGTAAGATTGAACCAACAGTATTAGCCACCGCAATTATTAGTATGAAAGTGCGCGGTGAAACACCTGATGAAATTGCCGGTGCAGCGCAGGCTTTGCTTGAAAATGCAGATGTTTTTGATGTACCAGATTATGATTTTACCGACATTGTTGGTACTGGTGGTGATGGTACTAATAGTATTAATATTTCAACGGCAAGTGCCTTTGTGGCAGCTGCATTAGGTTATAAAGTGGCTAAGCATGGTAATCGTGGTGTATCAAGCAAATCAGGCTCCTCAGATGTGCTTTCCGCTTTGGGTATTAAATTAAATATGTCTGCACAAGCATCTCGGCAGGCATTAGACGATCTTGGTGTATGCTTCTTGTTTGCTCAGCAATACCATTCAGGTTTTCGCCATGCAGCGTCAGTTCGTCAGCAGTTAAAAACTCGGACTATTTTTAATGTGTTAGGGCCGTTGATTAATCCATCTCGCCCAAAACGGATTTTATTAGGCGTATACCATCCAGATTTGATTAAACCGATTGCTGAAACATTAAAAATGCTTAACTACCACCATGCATATGTGGTGCATGGTGCGGGTATGGACGAAGTTGCTATTCATGGTGAAACTCAAGTGGCCGAAGTTAAGGATGGTCAAATTGGCTATTTTACGCTGACTCCAGATGATTTTGGATTGCCGACATTTACCTTAAAAGATATTGAAGGTGGGACACCAGAACAGAATCGTGATATGTTAATTGCTATTTTACAAGGTCATGGTAAGCCCGCACATGAATCGGCAATTGCCGCTAATGTTGCGATGTTAATGAGTTTGTTTGGCGATTCAGATTTAAAACAAAATGCTCAGCGAGCAATCGAAATGATGCATAGCGGTAAAGCTTATTTGCTATTACAACAATTAGCCGCAAGATAACAAGTGGAGAATAACATGACAATTTCAGCTTTAGCAAAAGATGTTGAAATGGCAACAGTATTAAAAAAGATCATCAAAGATAAACAGATATGGCTCGTTGAACAACAAGCCATAAAACCACTTGATACATTTAAATCAACGGTAATACCAAGTGATCGTGATTTTTATCAGGCACTAAGCCAACGCAAAAACGTGTTTATTTTAGAGTGTAAAAAAGCATCACCATCAAAGGGATTGATTCGAAATGATTTTGATCCAGCCCATATCGCTAGAGTATACAAAAATTACGCTTCGGCAATATCGGTACTGACTGACGAAAAATATTTCCAAGGTAGCTTTGAATTTTTGCCGTTAGTCCGTAATCAAGTCACACAGCCAGTGCTTTGTAAGGACTTTATTATCGACGAATACCAAATCTATTTAGCGCGTTATTATCAAGCCGATGCGATACTATTAATGCTATCTGTATTGACTGATGATGAATATCAGCACTTAAGCCATATTGCTCATCAACTAAACATGGGGATATTAACTGAAGCTAGCACTGAAGATGAAGTCGAGCGTGCAATTCAACTTGGTGCTAAAGTAATCGGCATTAATAATCGTAATTTAAGGGATCTGACGGTTGATCTAAATCGGGTAAAAGTGTTATCTAAATCCATTCCTGATAATCGCATAATTATTAGTGAATCGGGCATTTATACTCACAATCAGGTTAAAGAGCTCAGTACTTACGCTAATGGCTTTTTAATCGGCAGTGCATTGATGTCTGAACCTAATTTAGAACTGGCAATTCGTAAAGTGACGCTAGGTGAAAATAAAGTCTGTGGCTTAACCCGTGCCGAAGATGCTGTAAGTGCTTATCAAGCGGGTGCGGTCTATGGCGGTTTGATTTTTGTTCCAAATTCTGCTCGTTATATACAACCAGTTAAAGCTCGAACAGTGATTGCAGGAGCACCACTTAATTGGGTAGGGGTCTTTCAAAATGAAGAGATCGAAATTGTGTGCCAAATAGCAAAACAACTATCTCTATATGCAGTTCAACTGCATGGTGATGAAAATGACAATTATATACAAAAATTACGTCACCAGTTACCAAAAGATTGCCAAATATGGAAAGCATTGAGTATTGGTGATGTTATGCCCAAATATAGTAATTCATTAGTTTCTCGTTACATATTTGATAATGGAGCTGGTGGTACGGGCAAACATTTTGATTGGTCTATACTTACTGATCATAATTTAAGTAATGTCATCCTAGCTGGTGGCATTAATCCACAAAATATAAAATCAGCTATAGCAACGGGTGTCATTGGTGTTGATCTTAACTCAGGCGTTGAAGCTTTGCCCGGAATAAAAGATAAACAGAAAATACAAGCTGCATTTGAACAAATTTAATTTTTTATTTAAAAGGAAATGGTCATGTCTAAATTAAATCCTTATTTTGGTGAATTTGGTGGGCAATATGTTCCCCAAATATTAGTGCCAGTACTTGAACAACTTGAAGATGCTTTTGTTTCTGCAATCAATGATCCTAGCTTCCAAAAAGAATTTAACGATTTATTAGTTAACTATGCCGGTAGGCCAACGGCATTAACGCTATGTAAAAATTTAACGGCTGGCACGAAAACCAAACTTTATTTAAAACGAGAAGATTTAGTGCATGGCGGTGCCCACAAAACTAATCAAGTTTTAGGACAAGCGTTACTAGCTAAAAGAATGGGGAAAACTGAAATTATTGCCGAAACAGGTGCTGGGCAACATGGTGTTGCTTCGGCTTTAGCCTGCGCATTACTTGGTTTAAAATGCCGAATTTATATGGGGGCTAAAGACGTTAAACGTCAAGCACCAAATGTGTTTAGAATGCGGTTAATGGGAGCAACGGTGATCCCTGTTGAAACAGGATCTGCAACGTTAAAAGATGCCTGCAACGAAGCATTGCGCGATTGGTCGGGGAGTTATGAAAAAGCGCATTATATGCTAGGTACGGCAGCAGGGCCTCATCCTTTTCCAACCATTGTGAGAGAATTTCAGCAGATGATCAGTCGTGAGGCTAAACAACAAATCCTTGAAAAAGAAGGGCGCCTACCTGATGCGGTAATTGCTTGCGTTGGTGGTGGTTCAAATGCAATTGGTATGTTTGCTAATTTTATTGAAGAAAAAACGGTCAGATTAATTGGCGTTGAACCTGGTGGACATGGTATTGAAAGTGGTGAACATGGCGCTTCATTAAAACATGGTAAGCTTGGTATCTACTTTGGTATGAAATCACCTATGATGCAGACTGATGAAGGACAGATTGAAGAATCCTACTCAATCTCCGCTGGATTAGATTTTCCATCAGTTGGTCCTCAGCATGCTTACTTAGATAGTATCGGTCGAGCAGATTACGTTTCAATTACTGATGATGAAGCATTAGACGCTTTTAAGGCTTTATCACGTAGTGAAGGTATTATCCCGGCATTAGAGTCATCGCATGCTTTGGCCTATGCTATTAAAATGATCAAAGAAAACCCAAACAAAGAACAATTATTAATTGTGAACTTATCAGGCCGTGGTGATAAAGATATCTTTACCGTTTATGACATTTTAAAAGCAAAAGGAGAAGTTGAATGAACCGTTATCAAAAACTGTTTGCAACATTGACAGCCGAAAAAAGAGGTGCTTTTGTTCCTTTTGTACCTGTTGGCGATCCAACGCCAGAACTGTCTTTTAAAATCATCCAAACCTTGATTGAATCAGGCGCTGACGCTTTAGAATTAGGCATCCCATTTTCAGATCCAATGGCTGATGGGCCAACGATTCAAAATGCCAATATACGTGCATTTAAAGGTGGAATAACCGTTGAAAAGTGTTTTGAGATGTTAGGTAATGTTAGAGCGCATTACGCTAATATTCCAATAGGATTACTCATTTATGCAAATTTAGTATTCAAAAACGGGATTGATAACTTTTACGCCAAATGCGCTAAAGCGGGCATTGATTCGGTATTAATTGCCGATGTTCCTGTTGAATATTCAAAAGAATTTACTGCGGTAGCCGAAAAATATAATATAGCGCCAATATTTATTTGCCCACCTAATGCAGATGATAATGTAATTAAAAATATTGCCAAGCACGGTAAAGGTTATACCTATTTAGTCTCACGTGCTGGAGTTACAGGTGCGGAAAATCGTGCTAATAAACCGCTGACTCATTTATTACAAAAATTGACGGAGTTTGGAGCTCCTCCTGCTATCCAAGGGTTTGGTATTTCCGAACCAGATCAAGTTAGCACAGCTATTAAATCAGGCGCGGCAGGAGCCATTAGTGGTTCGGCAACGGTTAAAATTATTGAAAAAAATCTTGATAATCCTGAACAAATGCTTAGCCAGTTAGCGCATTTTGTTCAAACAATGAAAAAGGCAACGAATCAGTCATTATAGTAATAAGTAATGGTCGCAATAATCGGCTTGAAAAAATGGTTATTGCGCCAATATTCATTTTATTGTTATGCTTGAATTTATTGATACCCACATCTAAAGTAACCAGTAATTTTGTTTGATAACTTCAAGCATATTTAATAAAATTAATAGGATTTTAAGTTGCATTTTATTCAAAATACGGTATAATTGTCATTCATCTATCGCGGGGTGGAGCAGCTTGGTAGCTCGTCGGGCTCATAACCCGAAGGTCGTTGGTTCAAATCCAGCCCCCGCAACCACTTGAATTTTCATTCATAAACCATCTATTCTGTTATTGTTTGGAAGTTAAAATAAAGTGGCTTCATTAATAGTTAGTTTTTAAATGTAAGCCTCGCATGTCGAGGTTTTTTTGCGTGTTGAGATTTAAGCGTAAGTTTAAAAAGAATGTTGGGCTTTATGCCCTTTTTTATTTTCTGCAGTGGAGGTTTGTTTGGCTAATATAGAACAGCAATTGACCGATATCATTCAAGAACCTGTGAATGCACTAGGCTTTGAATTAGTTGGTGTTGAATACATTCGTGGCCGTTATCCTGTGTTACGTGTTTATATTGATAGTGAAAATGGTATAACTGTTGATAATTGCGCTGATGTTAGCCGACAAATTAGTTCAGTGCTTGATGTCGAAGACCCTATAAAAGATGCTTATAATCTTGAAGTTTCATCGCCTGGCATGGATAGACCTTTGTTTACGATAGAACACTATCAACGTTTTGTTGGTGAAGAAGTCGCAATTAGTTTACGTATTGCTGTTGCTAACCGGCGTAAGTGGAAAGGGCGAATTAAGTCTATTGATAATGAGATGATTACATTAACTGTGGATGATAATGATGAAGTGTTTGCTTTTAGTAACATTCAAAAAGCGAATATAGTACCTAATTTTAACCTTAAATAGAGTACGGGTGTAAAGGATGAATAAAGAAATTTTAGCTGTTGTTGAAGCGGTATCAAATGAGAAAGCGCTTACGCGTGACAAAATTTTTGAAGCATTAGAAACCGCATTAGCAACGGCCACTAAAAAGAAGCACGCTGTTGATATTGATGTTATAGTAAAAATTGATCATAAAACAGGTGATTACGATACTTTCCGCCGTTGGCTTGTGGTTAATGAAGTTACGCAACCAACTAAAGAAATGACATTGGATGCAGCACAATATGAAGATGCATCTGTCAAATTGGGTGATTATGTTGAAGAGCAAATTGAATCGGTAGCTTTTGACCGTATTACCACACAAACAGCGAAACAAGTTATTGTGCAAAAAGTACGTGAAGCTGAACGTGCTATGGTAATTGACATGTTTAGAAATCGTATTGGTGATATTGTGACTGGTATTGTCAAAAAAACCAATCGTGACAGTGTGATCCTAGACTTAGGCAATAATGCAGATGCCATGATGTCGCGTCATGATATGTTACCGCGTGAAAACTTCCGAATTGGTGACCGTGTACGTGGTATTTTATATTTAATTGAGCAAAACAATAAACCCGCACAACTTTGCGTTAGTCGTTCAAATCCAGAAATGATGGAAGAGCTATTCCGTATTGAAGTACCAGAAATTGGTGAAGAAATGATTGACATTAAAGGCGTGGCTCGTGATCCTGGTTCTCGCGCTAAAATTGCGGTGAGTAGTAATGACCGCCGTATTGACCCTGTTGGTGCTTGTGTGGGAATGCGTGGTGCACGAGTTCAAGCTGTTTCGAATGAATTTGGTGGTGAGCGTATTGATATTGTTTTATGGGATGATAATCCAGCACAATACGTAATTAACGCCATGGCACCTGCCGATGTTGTTTCGATTGTTGTTGATGAAGATAAGCACACCATGGATGTAGCAGTCAATGCCGAAACTTTACCGCAGGCTATTGGTCGAAATGGTCAAAATATTCGTTTAGCTTCTCAGCTTACTGGTTGGACACTAAATGTGATGACTACCGAAGATTTGCAAGAAAAACACCATGCAGAATCTTTTGCTGCAATCAATAATTTAATTAAACATCTTGATATTGATGAAGAGCTTGCACAGTTATTAGTTGAAGAGGGTTTTACTTCGCTCGAAGAGCTTGCCTATGTACCAGTTGACGAGTTGCTTGAAATTGATGAATTGGATGAAGATTTAGTTCAAGCATTGAGAAGCCGAGCAAAAGACGCATTGACAACAATGGCTCTAGCAAATAGTGGTGATAAACAGCCTGCGCAAGATTTACTCGAATTGCCAGGCATGACACAAGAATTAGCCTATCAACTAGCGCAACATGACATCATTACTTTGGAAGATTTAGCAGAACAAGGTACTGATGATCTAAATGACATTGAAGGCTTAACAAGCGAACAAGCTGGCGATTTTATTATGGCTGCACGTAATATTTGTTGGTTTGCAGATGAATAATTGAGGGAAAGTAATACATGACCAAAGTATCAATCGAAACACTGGCTCAAGAGATAAACACTCCAGTGCAAACACTTTTGCAACAGTTTGCCGATGCAGGTATGAATAAATCAGCATCAGATACTGTGACACAAAAGGAAAAAGAAGCTTTGCTTGCTCATTTAAAACCTCAGCAAGGCCCAACAAAGTTAACATTGCAACGTAAAACGCACTCAACCTTGAATGTGTCGAGCGGTGGTGGCAAAAGCAAAGAAATCAAAGTAGAAGTTCGTAAAAAACGAACTTTTGTCAAACGCGATCCAGCTGAAATTGCTGCCGAGCAAGAAAAGGCTCGTCTTGAAGCTGAGCAAAAAGCGAAGGAAGAAGCCGAATTAAAGGCTCGTAAAGAAGCTGAAGAAAAAGAGAAGAAAGCTGCAGAAGAAGCGAAAAAACGTGCCCAAGAAGAAAAAGCTAAAGCTGCGCAAGAACATTCAGTTGATCCAAAAGTGAAAAAAGCCCAAGAAGAAAAAGCACGTTTAGAGGCAGAAGCTAACGAAATTAAACGTAAAGCTGAAGAAGAAAGTCGCCGAAAATTAGAGGAAGATGCTAAACGTATGGCAGAGGAAGCTCGTAAGCTAGCTGAACAATATAACGATGTTGAAGATAATGATAATACCGAAGATGAAGATTATCATGTGACAACCTCTAAATACGCTAGAGCAGCTGAAGACGATACTGATCGTGAAGTTGAAAGCGCTCGTGGGCGAGGTCGCAACACTAAACAGACCAAGCAGAAAAAAGGTAGCAAATTATCAGAAGGTAAAGCAGAGCGAGAAGAAGCTCGCGCAGCAACACGTAGTGGCCATAAAAAGAAAGGCAAAAGCACCTTACAACAGGGTTTTAATAAACCTGTTCAAGCGGTTAATCGCGATGTTGTTATTGGTGAAACCATCACTGTGGCTGAATTAGCTAATAAGATGGCAGTAAAAGGTTCAGAAGTAATCAAAACAATGATGAAAATGGGTGCAATGGCAACCATCAATCAGGTCATTGATCAAGAGACAGCGCAACTTGTTGCTGAAGAGATGGGGCATAAAGTTGTGCTTCGTCGTGAAAATGAACTAGAAGAATCACTGATGAGTGATCGTGATACTGGTGCAGAAAAAGTCGCACGCGCTCCTGTTGTAACCATTATGGGGCACGTTGACCACGGTAAAACTTCATTACTTGATTATATTCGTAAAGCAAAAGTTGCTTCAGGCGAAGCAGGTGGGATCACTCAGCACATTGGTGCTTACCATGTGAAAACCGCTAATGGTGAAATTACGTTCTTAGATACTCCAGGCCATGCGGCCTTTACGTCAATGCGTGCTCGTGGAGCTAAAGCAACTGATATAGTTGTACTTGTTGTTGCAGCTGATGATGGCGTTATGCCACAAACCATTGAAGCTATCCAACATGCTAAAGCGGCAAATGTGCCAATGGTTGTTGCGGTAAACAAAATTGATAAACCAGAAGCCGATCCCGAGCGTGTAAAAGGTGAACTAGCTCAATATGGTGTCATGTCAGAAGATTGGGGCGGAGATACGCAGTTTGTTCATGTTTCGGCAAAAGCGGGAACAGGTATTGATCAACTTCTTGAGGCCATTTTATTACAAGCTGAAGTGCTTGAATTGACTGCATACGAATCAGGTATGGCAAGTGGTGTAGTTATTGAGTCGTTCCTTGATAAAGGTCGAGGCTCTGTTGCAACAGTGCTTGTTCAATCAGGAACTTTACGTAAAGGCGATATTGTTCTTTGTGGATTTGAATATGGGCGCATTCGAGCTATGCGTAATGAACTTGGTAAAGAAGTAACAGAAGCGGGTCCATCGATACCGGTTGAAATCCTCGGCTTATCTGGTGTGCCATCTGCTGGTGATGAAGCCACCGTTGTACGTGACGAAAAGAAAGCACGTGAAGTCGCTCTTTATCGACAAGGTAAATTCCGTGATGTAAAACTTGCTCGTCAGCAAAAAGCGAAACTTGAAAACATGTTTACTAACATGACAGAAGGCGATGTTTCTGAACTTAATATCGTATTAAAAGCGGACGTTCAAGGTTCTGCTGAAGCGATTTCTGACTCATTACTTAAACTTTCAACAGATGAAGTTAAAGTTAAAATTATTGGCTCAGGGGTGGGGGGGATCACAGAAACCGATGCTTCTCTAGCTGCTGCATCAAATGCGATTATTTTGGGCTTTAATGTTCGTGCTGATGCATCCGCACGTAAAGTAATTGAATCAGAAAACTTAGATTTACGTTACTATTCAGTGATTTATGATCTCATTGATGAAGTTAAACAAGCGATGAGCGGTATGCTTGCGCCAGAGTATAAACAACAAATTATCGGTCTTGCTGAAGTGCGTGATGTATTTAAATCGCCTAAATTTGGTGCAATTGCCGGCTGTATGGTCACTGAAGGTGTGGTTAAACGTCATAATCCAATTCGTGTACTGCGTGATAATGTGGTTATTTACGAAGGTGAACTTGAGTCATTGCGTCGTTTTAAAGATGATGTCAACGAAGTTCGCAACGGAACGGAATGTGGTATTGGTGTGCGTAACTACAACGATGTTCGTGTCGGCGATGCGATCGAAGTCTTTGAAACTATCGAAATCAAGCGTACGATCTAATTATTACGCTATCATGTTATAAGCAAGGTTTACGCCTTGCTTATTCATATTTTAAGGAAAATAGATATGGCAAAAGCATTTAATCGTTCATCTCGGGTTGGGCATGAATTACAAAAAGAGATTGCAATTATCCTACAACGTGAAATTAAAGATCCACGTTTAGGCATGGTAACTGTTTCAGGTGTTGATATTTCGCGTGATCTTTCGTACGCTAAAGTTTTTGTGACGTTCTTAAATGATGATGATCCACAAGTTATCAAACAAGGTTTAACAGTCCTTAATGAAGCTAAAGGTTATATTCGTACCTTAATTGGCAAAGCTATGAGCTTGCGAATCATTCCTGAAATCAAATTCTTTTATGATGAGTCATTAGTTAAAGGTATGCAGATGTCGAGTTTGGTTGCGGATGTGATTAAACAAGATAATGAGCGTCACAAAGATTAATATTAAAAACAACCCTGATATTTGTCAAAATTTTCAGGTAAACATGTGTTTCAATATAAAAATGATGAATATAAAAAAAGCCCGCCGTGATATTCACGGCGTTTTGTTGCTAGATAAGTCACAAGGTATGACATCAAACGACGCACTGCAAAAGGTGAAAAGACTATTTAATGCCAAAAAAGCAGGGCACACAGGGGCACTTGATCCATTAGCGACAGGCATGCTGCCTATCTGTTTTGGTGAAGCGACTAAGTTTTCTCAGTATTTATTAGATTCAGACAAACGTTATCGAGTAATAGCTAAACTCGGCGAGCGTACTGATACTTCTGATGCTGACGGTCAAATTATTTGTAGCAAACCCGTTAATATAAGCGAGTCGCAAATTAATGAAGCATTAACGCATTTTCGCGGTGACATTTTACAAGTGCCAACTATGTTTTCGGCATTGAAATATCAAGGTAAACCACTTTACGAATATGCTCGCCAAGGTATTGTTATTGAACGAGAGGCAAGACCTATTACCGTTTATGACAATCAATTTATCCAATTTGATACCGTAAAAAACGAATTAACGTTAGGGATACATTGCTCTAAAGGAACCTATATTCGAACCATTATTGATGATTTAGGTGAGCTACTGGGGTGTGGGGCACATGTTATTTATTTAAGACGATTACAAGTTGCTAATTACCCAATTGAAAAAATGGTCACTTTAGATGATTTACAAAATATGGTGTTGAAAGATGAGTTGCTAATGCCAATTGATAGCGCCTTACAAGATTGCCAAAAAGTAACATTAACTGATGAGCAAGGTAAAGACATTTTATTCGGGCGGAGTATTGAACTTGATAATAGCATACCAGTTGAAACACAAGTAAGAATCTATCAAGGCAAACAATTTATTGGCGTAGGAACGCAACGATTTAGGCAACTGTCACCAAAACGCTTAGTATCAATCTCTTAATATCCTTTTGTATTGTATATAGTTTTTAGTGTTATTGGCTAAAAAAGTTAGTGAAAAGAACATGTAAATGTATAGCTCAATAAAATATTGATTCAGCTTCAATAATATGACATTGTTTGATTGTTTTCTTGTTATTGTTTATGCGTTTGCAAAGCAAAGTTGCGGACGCTTTCCCCATTTCATACAAAGGCTTATTTATTCGGCTTAACCTATTTAATTCATTATATTGCCTATTTTGCGAATGACTAAGATAAGTAATGATTAATGGTTGCATAAGTTGAGCTTCACTTTCATTGGCCTGATGTACGGCTCCTAAAACGACACTATAAGGCGATAGGTAATGTTGTTCGTTGTGGTAATTCTCATCCAAATAATTTAAATTTGTATTATCACAGCAGACAATAGCTGTTGGGGGATTATTACTATTGATTAGCCTTTTAATTGCTGATCTGCCATGCTCATAAGTAATGCAATTTGGAATAAGATAGTTTGTATTAATCGTTATATTTTTTCTTAACAAAGCTTGTTTATAGCCTTGCAAAAAAAGTATGGAGCTATGATTATTGTTATCATTAAATAAAACTGCGATTTTAGTATGTGAATTATTTAGCAAATATTGTGTTATTTGGTAGCCAATGACTAAATGATCAAAATAGACACATGCATAATTAAGCGAAAAATGATTAATGAGAACAAGTGGCGGTAAGATTTTTTTAAAATGCCTTAATTCTGATAAATAGGCTGCATCATTAATGATTAAAATGCCTGCAAAATTGTTTTGGTTAATATATTTAATTAAATAATAAATATCTTTTTTAGTTTGATAAGGAAAGCGAAAATAAAAAATGATATAACCTGCCTGTTTCAAGGTTTGTTCCAAACCACAATTTATTAAAGTTCGAGTGATAAATTGATTATCAAGTACAAGTATTTTATTTGAGCCATTAGTATTCATCGATGATTTAAAATTGTCATGAATGTCAATATTTAGTTCTTCAATGGCCTTATACACTTTAGATTGCGTTATTGGCGAGGTTAAATGGGGTTTATTTAAAACCCTTGATACTGAGGCTATTGATAAATTAGCTTGTTTTGCAATGGTTGATAGAGTGCTTTTTGCCATAATGAATAATCTTAAGTGATAACTATGATTGATTACTTTAGCGGTAAGCTTCCAATTTGTAATCCGATAGCATTTATTTTTTGGATCTGTGTTCCAAAACATCCATCATAATTTATTTAATAAAGCTCAAATTAATATGTTTGATTGAAAATTATGGAAGCAACCATATTTTCACCTTAATACATGACAAAATTAGAGTGTAATGTCAGCTTGGTAATTAAAAATATGAGTAAATAATTAATCAACAGCTAGGGATGCATTTAATGTATAGTGAATATAGCGTTAGTTATCGATATTGCGCTTTGCACTATAAACAGATAAAGAGCAAGTTTTACTTAATTGACAAAAAATATATAATTGAATTACTTCGCTAATAATAAGGTAGTAACAATAATATATGAAACTAATACATTTCTTTAATGCAATGCTATTGATACTGAGTTTTTTTACTTATGGTCATACTCTTGATATTAATCCCAAATATCGTGGTGAGCCATTCTTTGCTAAGGTTGATTTATATCAATTAGAACAGGATTGTTTAAGGAACGAAGATGAATATCAAAAACTTGATAAAAAAGAAAAGGTAAAATATAACAGTCGTTGCCCATTGCATAATTTAAAATTTGATTTTAAAAAATTAGATGATTTAATCAATGATGATTCTCTTGTTTATAATGGTAACGATTTTCAACTGAAATTGGGCATTGCTCTAGCTAACCCTGATAGCAAAAATCAAGAATATTTACCTAATTTAGGAAGAAATATTACATTATCTTTGATCAACAAAAATCAGGTAAGTGATAAACTATTATTAGCAAATAACGCTTTTTCTGATAATCCAGATCTTTGGCATGGTTTTCAATATTACTATATAGCACCAAGTGGCGATATTTATACATTATCGTCTATAAAATCAGAACCAATAGAATCTCAGTCTGGAACGTTTCCTCGATTGTGGAAACATTACAATATTGATACAAGTAATATGAAATTTATGCTTAAAGAAGTATTAATTGGAGCGCCAGAAGCAACTTACCAAATCATTTACCCAAATCAATTTAATACCTATTTTCATGAAGGCGCTGTTGAGTACGGTATAACATTAGAACAGTCAATTGAACTTTTTAATCAATTGCCTAGTACTGGTTCTTCTGATTATAGCCTTGGTTTTAGAGTATATAATTATTATCAAGATCAGCTAAAAAAGAAAATAAAATTGCTTGATAACAAAAAACATCAGCAAGAATCGTTTTCACTGTTAAATGAACATATGAATAAAGCTTGTTTAACAACGCTAGCGCCAATTTACGAACGGGATATTGATCCTTATTTAAACAAAGTGTTGACTTGCTTAATTGAACAGCAACGACAAGCAATAAAACACATAGAAAGTGAGTTAGCCAATTAGTATGGGAGGTAATAACCTATACTCATTAGTTATCATAAAATTTATTTGCAAAAGATAAATTAGTTCATGCAGATTTGAATAAGACTAAATCATTGAAAGGTTAAAACAATAAAGTAAATTTAACGCAATGAATTATTTAGACATTTATATAAACTACTCGATAAGATCTAATCATCTATTGCTACTACCAAATATCTTTTTCCGCTATATTGAGCAATATAGTGGTATAATTATTGCTAAATTTTTTTATTAGTTGGGTTATAAATATGTCTGCATGGAATATTGCTATTGTTGGTGCGACAGGACAAGTGGGTTCTGCGCTAGTTGAATTATTACAACAACGTAGTTTACAAGAGAATAGTTTAAAAATTGACAATCTTTATTTAGTTGGTAGTGATAATAGTGCTGGCGAAGTTGTTCGTTATGCTGGCAAAAATTTAACTGTCACCGATAGTGCACAAATGGACTGGAGCCAGTGTCATTTTGCCTTTTTTGTGGCTAGCGCTAAAGTTAGTGAAACTTATGCGCAAATTGCGGCAGAATCGGGTTGTGTGGTTATTGATGCAAGTGGTTATTTTGCCGAGCAAGACCACATTCCATTAGTCGTGCCAAAAGTTAATAATAGTGTATTAACCGAATATCGTAATGAAAACATTATAGCGGTAGCAAGTGCGACTGTATGCCAATTGTTGCGATGTGTTGCGTCTTTAACTGACATTGAATTATTAACTAATTTACATGCTACCAGTTTTATTCCTGCATCTTTGTATGGTAAGCCTGGTGTTGATGAGCTTGCTGGACAAAGTGCTCGTTTACTAAATGGTATGCCAGTTGATAATGAACTATTTGACAAACAATTAGCATTTAACTTATTACCTATATCGCACGAACATCATGACTCAATGTTAGGTGAAAAGTCACAAGTTAACCAAATTCGTAAAGTACTTAGTAATTATGATTTACCGGTCTCGATTGAGTCAGTTATTGTGCCGGTGTTTTATGGCGTGTCACAAGCCATTAATGTATCAAGCAGCTTGCCAATTGAATTAGATATGACCCGTTTTGGTGAGTTTGGTGTTGAGGTGCAAAACGATAACTTACCAACTCCGGTAACTGAAGTCAGCGCTGAATCAGAAAATCAGCTAACTATTAAATTATCGAATTTAAGACACAGTTATGGTCATTATGAACAAATTCAATTTTGGTCTGTTGCTGATAATATCCGTTATTTAGGGGCGCTAATGCTAATTGAGACACTTGAGATCCTCATTAATGACTACCTGTAAAATTGCTCTGGGTATTGAATATGATGGTAGTGATTACTTTGGTTGGCAACGGCAACGCGCTGTTGACTCCATCCAAGAGCGACTGGAATCTGCGCTATCGATTATTGCTAATTCACCAATAAACGTATTTTGCGCTGGTCGAACCGATGCCGGTGTACATGCAACAGGGCAAGTTATTCATTTTGAAACCCAAACAGTGCGATCACCTAGTGCTTGGACAATGGGCGTTAATTCGCATTTACCTAATAATATTGCAGTGCGTTGGTCGCAAACGGTTGATGATAACTTTCATGCGAGATTTAGCGCAACGGCTCGGCGTTACCGTTATGTGATCTATAATCACCGTTATAGACCGGCGATTTTAGCTAAAGGAGTATCACATTATTATTTGCCACTGGACGAAACCTTAATGCATCAAGCTGCACAATATTTATTAGGTGAAAATGATTTTACCTCGTTTAGAGCGGCGCAGTGTCAATCATTAACCCCATGGCGTAATATTCATCATATTGAAGTTTGGCGACAAGGTGAATATATTGTTGTTGATATTAAAGCCAATGCATTTGTTCACCACATGGTGCGCAATATTGTAGGCAGTTTACTTGAAGTAGGTGCCGGTAATAAACATCCAAAATGGATTGATGAGTTATTACAAGCTAAAGACAGAACGCAAGCTGCTGCAACGGCAAAACCTGACGGGTTATACTTGGTTCAGGTGGATTACCCATCTGAATATCAAATACCAACACAGGATTTAGGCCCCTTGTTTCTAAAATAACTGATTAAATAAATTAGATTATTTAAAAATGAATGAATTAAAAAGATGAATGTAATGAACACTAATGAAACAAGCATAAACAAAGATTATAAAAATCAAGAAGCGAAAAAATCAAATTTGCATAATATTAAGCTTCCACCACATTCAATTGAGGCTGAACAAGCGGTGCTTGGTAGTTTAATGCTTGACAACCAACGTTGGGATTCAGTATCTGAAATGATTACTGAGCGTGATTTTTACTCGCGTCATCATCAGCTTATTTTTTCTGAAATGCATACTTTGGTTGGTAAAGGAACGCCGATCGATTTAATTACGCTCTCGGAAAGCTTAGAGAGTAAGGATCTATTAACGGATGTAGGTGGCTTTGCTTATTTGGCTGAGCTTTCTAAAAACACACCAAGTGCAATTAATGTTGTTGCTTATAGTGATATTATTCGCCAACAAGCCATTTTGCGTGAGCTTATCAGCGCTTCTAATGAAATTGCTGATAACTGCTACGCTACTCAGGGTCGAGATAGCACTGAAATTTTAGACTTTGCAGAAAGTAAAATCTTTCAGATTGCCGAAAGCCGAACGAAACAAGGCGAAGGTCCTAAAAGCATTACCGAAGTATTAGAAGCCACTGTCGCTAAAATTGAAGAGCTGTTCCAACGCCCACATGATGGCGTGACAGGTGTTTCAACGGGTTATATTGATTTAGACAAAAAAACAGCAGGTTTACAGCGTTCAGACTTAATTATTATTGCTGCTCGTCCATCAATGGGGAAAACCACTTTTGCCATGAACCTGTGCGAAAATGCCGCCTTAGAGCAAGAAAAGCCCGTATTAATATTCAGCTTAGAAATGCCATCAGAACAAATTATGATGCGTATGCTAGCTTCGCTTTCACGTGTTGACCAAACACGCATTCGAACAGGGCAATTACAAGACGATGACTGGGCAAGAATTTCAAGTACGATGGGATTATTACTTGAAAAGAAAAACATCTATATTGATGACTCATCGGGTTTAACGCCAATGGAACTTCGTTCACGAGCAAGGCGAATTTATCGCGAACACAAAGGGTTAAGTATGATCATGGTTGATTACTTACAACTTATGCGCGTACCGAATATATCTGAAAACCGAACGCTTGAAATTGCCGAAATATCACGTTCGTTAAAGGCCTTAGCCAAAGAACTACAAATTCCCGTTGTAGCATTATCACAGCTTAACCGTAGCTTAGAGCAACGTGCCGATAAACGACCAGTTAACTCAGACTTACGAGAATCAGGATCAATTGAACAAGATGCCGATGTGATTATGTTTATCTATCGTGATGAGGTTTATAATGAAGCATCTGAACATAAAGGCATTGCAGAAATTATTTTAGGTAAACAGCGTAATGGTCCAATTGGTAAAGTACGATTAAAATTCCAAGGTCAATTTTCGCGTTTTGATAATTATGCTGATTCTAGTAAATATTTTGATGATGAATAACGATTAAAGTTAATAAACATTAGCAACAGCGTAAAAAATATGAAAGATATCTTTTACGCTGTTATTTGTTGTTAAAACAGCCGTTTTAGCAACAGTATTAACGGCGAGTTTTTTTGCTAGCAATAAACTGATAAATTTGGGCAATCAAAAAGATAGTTGCTTGTAAAATCACAATGCAGGCACTGGTTGACGCATCAGCATAATAGCTTATTAAGGTGCCCATAACGGTTGAAAACGTCGAAACCAATACAGCAATTATTAACATTCGTTCAAAGCGTTTTGTTAGCGAAAAAGCAATGATGCCTGGAGCGATGAGCATCGCAATCACTAAAATCATTCCAGCTACTTTCAGCGATCCTACAATAGTTAATGCTAACACACTCAATAAACCATAATGCAATAGTTTAACAGGCAGTCCAACAACTTTAGCTTGCACAGGATCGAAGCAGTAAAGCATGAGATCACGACGTTTAATAATAATTAAAATTGATACTATAACGGCAATGAAAATAATTTGTTTAAGTTCGTCATAACTCGTACCAAGCACATTACCAAATAAGATATGATTTAAATGCTGTGAAGTATCTACTTTTGAAAAAAGTACTAATCCAAAGGCAAACATGCCTGAAAAGACAATGCCCATGACGGTATCTTCTTTTATTCGGCTATTTTCCTTAATGTAACCGGTTGCAACCGAGCAAAATAAGCCCGAGGCAAAAGCGCCTATAATGATGGGAATGCCGGCTAAATAGGCTAGCACAATGCCGGGTAAAACGGCATGTGAAACCGCATCACCCATTAGTGACCAGCCTTTTAAAACCAAAAAACAAGAAAGCAGTGCACAAACTAGGCCGGTTGCTAATGAAGCTAAAATTGCGCGTTGAATAAGAGGAAGGGTAAGTGGATAATAAATAAATTCCCAACACTCAGTCATACCTTTTCCCCTTTGTTTAATCGACTTTGACGAATTTTGAGGCGGTTTACAATTAACCCTTGTTTTGGTGCAAATAAAAAGGCAGCAATAAAGATTAGCGTTTGCAATGTCACAATAACGCCACCAGTTTCGCCATCTAAAAAGTAACTAATCCAAGCACCAACAGCACTCGTTATAGCGCCAATGAAAACAGAAATCATCAATAATCGCGAAAACCGATTCGTCAGTAAATAAGCGGTTGCTCCTGGGGTGACAACCATGGCAATCACTAAAATTGCCCCAACAGTTTGTAATGCCGCAACAGTGCATGCGCTTAAAATAGTGAAAAATAGGATTTTAAGTTTTAAAGGTTTTAATCCAATTGATCTAGCATGGGTTTCATCAAAAAAAACCACTAATAAATCTTTCCAAAAAAGCAGTAACAAGACAAATGAAATTAAGATAATAATTTGGACCTGCCACATATCATTATCATCAATCCCAAGGATATTTCCAAATATAATAGTTTGAGCATTAACCGAGGTTGGGTTGAGCGAAATAATTAATAATCCAATCGCAAAAAAAGTTGAAAAAATAAAGCCAATGATGGCGTCTTCTTTTAATCGCGTAAAGGCACGAACTAAAGTAATGGCGAGCGCAGCAAGTAAACCAGTAAAAAAGGCACCAATTGAATAAGGCAAGCCCAGTGCATATGCGCCAGCCACACCTGGCACGACAGAATGGGAAAGCGCATCTCCCATTAGTGACCAACCTTTTAGCATCAAAAAAGCTGACAAAAAAGCACAAGCTGCACCAACAATACTGCTGACCCAAATGGCTTTAAGCATAAAGCCGTAGGTGAATGGTTCAAGTAAAAGTTCCATTTTATGTTACCTTTTTGATCTGTTTTGGGTATGATCAACCAGCAAATTTCGATGAGGTGAGTCGTGTTTTCCTTCCCCATAAAAAATTGCGGCACGTTCATCATCAGTTAGTATTGATACTTTACGAGGATCTTCATCCTCATGCAATTTATCGCCAGATAAGCTAAGATAACGCAATGCACCACCAAAAGTAGTCATTAAATTTTGTGGTGTAAACGTCGTTTTCGTTGGACCAAAAGCCAAAACAGTTTGGTTAATTAATACGACTTGATCACAAAAATCAGGCACACTACCTAAGTTATGGGTTGAAACTAAAATTAAATGACCTTCTTTACGCAGATCTTTCAAAAGATCAATAATGGCATTTTCAGTTTTAACATCAACGCCAGTAAAAGGCTCGTCTAGCAATAGTACTTTGCCTTGTTGCGCTAAGGCGCGCGCTAAAAAAACCCGTTTTTTTTGTCCGCCAGAAAGTTCGCCAATTTGCCGATGTTTAAAATCCAACATATTAACTTTTTCAAGTGCCATATTGACTTGCTTTTTGTCTTCTTTACTTGGAATACGTAAAAAAGACATATGGCCGTATCGCCCCATCATCACCACGTCAGAAACTAACACAGGAAAATCCCAATCGACTTCTTCTGTTTGTGGCACATAGGCAATAATATTTTGCTTTAAGGCTTGTTTTACGGGGATATCATTAAAAGTTACCTTACCTCGGGTTGGGCGAACCATTCCCATAATACTCTTAAATAAAGTCGACTTGCCACTACCATTAACGCCGACTAAAGCACAGATAGTACCGCCATTTAAGCAAAAACTGGCATCATAAATTGCGGTGTGACCATTATTATAAGTCACGGTGATATCATCAACATTTAAGCAAATTTGAGTCATTATTGTTCGAATCCTTTAGCGATAGTTTCAACAGTCACTTTTAACAAATCAATATAAGTTGGCACGGGACCATTTTGTGTGGAAAGTGAATCAACATATAAAACTCCACCATATTTAGCGCCAGTCTCTTTACTCACTTGTTTGGCGGGTTTGTCGGAAATGGTGCTTTCACTAAATATAACAGGAATACTATTTTTTCGTACAAGATCGATCAGGTTTTTAACTTGCTTTGGTGTGCCTTGTTGTTCTGCATTAATTGGCCATAAGTAAGCCTCTTTTAAATGATAATCTCTGGCTAAGTAACTAAACGCGCCTTCGCTTGTCACTAACCAACGTTTGCTTTCAGGGATCTTCGCTAAACGTTCACGCAGTGGGGCATCAAGTGCTTTAATTTTGGCAATATAATCAGCAGCATTTTTATTATAAATTTCTGCATTTTTAGGATCATATTTAACAAACGCAGCACGAATATTTTCAATATAGGTTAATGCAAGCGTCGGTGACATCCAAGCATGAGGGTTTGGATTCCCTTTATAACTACCTTCTTGAATTGGCATGGGCTCAATGCCCTCAGTGACGATAACTGACGGAACATGTTTTACATCTTCAAAAAAACGCTTAAACCATAGTTCTAAATTTAGCCCATTCCATAAAACTAAATCGGCTGAAAGCACTTTGGTAATATCTTGAGGTGTGGGATCGTATTCATGGATTTCAGCCCCTACTTTGGTAATAGATTCAACTATAGCTGCATCCCCAGCGATATTTTGCGCGATATCTTGAATCACAGTAAAAGTGGTAACCGCTTTGAATTTTTTTTCTTCTGCGTGAGCCGATTTAGACAGAGTGAGCAAAGCGATAAATGAAGTTAAAACAACCTTTAATAATGTTGTCTGTTTTTTAGATAATTTGAACTTCATTAGCGACTCCTTGGGATTAACAAATAATAAAATTGTCTAATTTTGTAAAAGTGATTCGTAAATCAAGAGCATTTTTAGTATTTGAATTAGTTGTATTACAAAACAAACATTAATGATAATTATTATCATTAACAAATGGAAGTCAAATTTTTAAAAAATCCACATTACTTATCGTCATTGATTACTAATAGAGCTATATTACTCGTTCATTCTATATAAAACTTAATTAAATAGTAGATACTTCCATCTATTTAAATAATAGCTAGAGCAAAAGATATAATTGGTTAAATCACAACAATGTTGCTTTATTGAACATATCGAAAGGTATATTATTAAAAGAATCTTTATTGTTATACCTTACCTTATTTTTAAAATCAAGCGAGGGGTTAGTATGAAATTACGTAAAGTGATGATTATCGGTGTGGGGAATGTGGGGTCAACCACTGCTTATACCTTTGTTAACCGAGGCATTTGTGAAGAAATTGCGCTTGTTGATCTCAATAAAGAGTTAGCCTATGGGCATGCGCAAGATTTGTTAGATGCTGCGGCTTATCGGCAAAATATGGTTAAAGTGAGTTTGCGTGAATCAACGGATTGTGCTGATATTGATATCGCAATTATTACTGTTACATCAGGCATTGCGCAAAAAAGTCGATCCGAAGAGCTTGCGGGCACCTCCAAAATTGTTGCCAGTATCGTGCCTAATATGATGAAAAACGGCTTTAAAGGTATTTTTGTCATTGCGACTAACCCTTGTGATGCCATAACCTATCAAGTTTGGCAACTCTCTGGCTTACCACGCCACCGCGTGATTGGCACTGGGGTGTGGCTTGATACGGTGCGATTGCGTCGCTTATTGGGCGAACAAATGGATATTGGTCCGCAAAGCATCGACGCATTTATTGTTGGTGAACATGGTGATTCACAATTTCCGGTCTGGTCACATTCATCCGTTTATGGAATAAACCTTAATCATCTAGAAAAAAATAAAATTGATTTTGCAGCAATAGGAACGCAAGCAAGAAAAATGGGGTTTGAAATTGCTAGCCGAAAGCACTGTACTGAATATGGTATTGCTAGCACCATCACCGAAATTTGCCAGCACATATTCACTAATAGCCACCGTGCCTTAGCGCTTAGCTGTGTTTTAAATGGGGAATATGGTTATAAAAATGTCGCTATCGGTGTACCAGCTATTTTAGATCAGCATGGAATAAAAAAAGTCATTGAACTTGATTTTACTGACAACGAAAAACAACTCTTTGAAAAAAGTATCAATATTGTAAAAGGGTATATTGAACAAATTAAATAACGAATCGTAAAAACGGTTTACTACATGCAGTAAACCGTCATATTTGGCATTTTCTTCCTTTAGAAAGGGGGGATGATGTCAATCATATTGATCATCATAATATTCTAACCTAGTTAGGATCACTTATCATCCAAAATGATTTTAAGTCTATCTTTTAGCTGATAATATTCTGCGTTACTTAAAAAGTGGTCACGAGTGCCACTGATATAATCAGCTATCTTTTTATATATTTGAAGATTTTCTGATACGGGATAGCAAGCAATATAATTATTAAAAGCTATCACATCGGTAACATCAGCAAACTGCTTTTTGTTAAGCTGATTTAAATAGTTATTAAGATTAAGTGTTTGACAGTTCGGCTCATGTTCTTTTAACCAAAATTGATTATTTTTAAATTGGTAAGTTAAATCAACATTTGTTGTATAATCATAATGATTATCAGTGACATCAATAAAATACCCTAGCTCATAATCTGCCTTAATATGAACGTGAAATAAATTATCGAGAGCTAAAGCCGAATACAAAAACATATGATCTTCATGCCCAGTTTTCCCAGTTAAAATAAGCTCATCTAAATATTTTCCATTTTCATCAAAAGCATTTAATATAGTCAAATCTTCCATAATTCCTTCACCTTCGCTATCAAAGGTAAAGTGATAGATCACAAATCGAATATTATCAATTTCAAAGCGTCCAATAGCGGTAAGCTTTTCTAAAGTAAAATAACGCCGTTCCTTATCAGAAGGATTATCATAATAACGATAATCTTCGTCATTAAAATGAAAAAACTTGCTATCTACAAATTTACCTTTCGCCAGAGCATGAGTATCAAATGGTAAGGTTAAGATGGGTAAACTTTGGTAAAAATCATCAAAAGTATCAAAGTGCTCTCTATGTTTATATTGAGATGATGCTTTTTGGGTATCAGCTAAAGAATAATGAGCATTAAACCAGTTAAATAACAATAGTGCTAATAACAATATTAATTTTTGCATGGCAAACGGTTTTCCAAGTTAATTTTTTTACCGGCAGGATATTACACGGTTTTTCTTATTTTAATATTGATTATATTAATGAGTTGCATAATATAGCGTTAATAAAAGCAATTGCAAGCAATGTATAACGTATAACCATTGATTGGCATTGGGCAAGTGGCGTTTTCAATGTAAGCGGGCATATAATGGTAAGCCTAGCGGAAAGTCGTGTTGATTCTCGCTGGAATGATGGCAATGGGTATTTCCTATGTGTCTAACCCTAACGTTGGGTATTGATAAAATACCCTAACTTTGCCAAAAGTAATATAAAGTGAATTTAAGTCAAACAAGTAAAGCGTCCTGTAGTCAGGTGGCGATTGAATTATGCTCTTCCAGTTAAATGTTTTTGTAATAGCAATAAAAGCGATTTTTAATCAATAGGTTAGTTTTATTTCTATAGCTAAAAATTACGCTAAAAACACCAAGAAAAACTTCAATAAAATCAATGGGTTTTCTGACCTGTTTTTGAATGCAAAAATGTGCTTATTTCTAAAGCGTCTAACCTTTATAAACCTTAGCAAAAAATAGTGGCGCTATTAATTAACATTAAGCAAGTAAAAAGCCACTATATAACAATAATTCGATAAATTATTGACCCATATCACATAAATTATAAAAAAAGATTTGCTGGATGCTAAATCAATATAATATCTATTGAATAGATAAAGAAAAGAAAGGGATATTATTATGAATAAAAGTAAATTAAAATTTGCCGCGATTATAAGTGGTATAATGCTCAGTACTTCAACGGCTTTTGCTGCACTTGATGATGTAAAACAATTAAAGATGATTAGCTATAATGCCTATAATGGCATGCAATTAGATCAATCAGAAGGAAAACAAAAGTTTATTCAATGGGCAAAAGCACAAGATGCCGATATTATTGCTTGGCAAGAAATGAATTTTTTTACTCGTGAAAAGCTTGAGAAATTCGCTGCCAGTTATGGGCATAAATATGCCGTATTATTGAAAGAATCCCCCGATGATGCTGCATTTTTCCCTGTTGCAATTACATCAAAATATCCAATTATTCATGTAAATAAAGTGATTGATAATATGTGGCATGGTGCTTTGTATGCCGATATTGGCAAATATCATTTTGTTGTTACGCATATGAACCCATTTTGGACAGCGAAAAGAATAGATGAAATAAATCTTATTATTGATTCAATAAAATATAGCCATGATCCTAATGGCAAGTGGATTATAGCGGGCGATTTAAATTCGTTTTCACCTGCGGATAAAACCGAATATGACAAAAGTAATTTGCTTGAAGATATAAAAGAAAAACAAAAAAAGCGCCCAATTTTAGAAAATTTAGTTGATGGTCAGTTAAGTTATACCGTGCAGCAAAATCTTTTAGATGCTGGGTTTATTGATGCTTTGAAGTTAAAAAATAAAAATTTTGTTGCTACCGCGCCAACTAAAGTGTTTTACGATCAAGCATCAACACCATTACGCTATGATTATATTTATATTTCACCAATGCTTAAAAATGATGTCATGGATGTAAAAGTGTTAAAAGATGAGTTTACCGATAACTATTCTGATCACTACCCAGTACAAATGATTATAAAAAATAATTAGTTTTATATTAATCTTAACATTAACATAAAGCTTTTTAATATAGTGTCGTTTTTAGCTACCTTATTTTTACGTTTGAACGATAATGAGTTTAGTTGTTTTACCTTTATTTTAGCGAATAATTTTGGCTAAATCACTATCCGACCTGATGGGGGATAGTGATTATTGATTTTAATTTTGATTGATCAAAAATAGCTTAAGTGATGGATTATGCGTTTCGTTGTGAAAGCCATAACCCAACTCGGCTAGGTGTTGATTGAACTGATTAATGGTTGATTCGTCGATTTCGAATGCAGCAAGCACACGTCCGTAATCGGTGCCATGGCTACGATAATGGAACATTGAGATATTCCAATTGGTACCTAGCATTTGTAAGAATTTAAGTAATGCACCTTGTGATTCTGGAAATTCAAAACTATAAACTTGCTCTTGAATAGGCTTGCAAGGTTTGCCGCCAATCATGTAGCGCACATGCAGTTTTGCCATCTCATCTTCGGTTAAATCTACAACGGCATAATTTGCTGCAGTTAATTCTTGTATGATTTCGTCCTTTTCATTGCTTTGGGCAATTTTAACCCCAACAAAAACACAAGCTGATTGGTCATCGTGATAGCGGTAATTAAATTCGGTTACCGCCCGCCCGCCTAGTAATTGGCAAAATTTTAAAAAACTGCCTTTCTTTTCGGGAATGGTGACGGCGAAAAGTGCTTCACGTTTTTCACCTAGCTCACAACGCTCTGATACATAACGTAAATTGTGGAAGTTTAAATTAGCGCCAGATAGTATATGCGCAAGGTTTTCACCGCAGATGTTATGTTGATCTACATATTTTTTTAAACCAGCAAGAGCCACAGCGCCAGAGGGCTCAGCGATTGCCCGCACGTCATCAAATAAGTCTTTAACAGCAGCGCAAATTTCATCGCTATCAACGGTGATGATGTCATCAATATATTGTTGGCAAAGTCTAAATGTTTCATCGCCAATTCGTTTAACAGCGACACCTTCAGCAAATAGCCCAACACGGCTTAAATCAACTGGCTTACCTGCATCAAGTGCGGCCTTTAAGCAAGCAGCGTCGGCTGGCTCAACGGCGATGACTTTTATTGTTGGCATGATCTGTTTAATTAATACCGCAATACCAGCAGCAAGCCCTCCACCGCCAACAGGTACAAAGATGCGATCAAGTTTAGCATTTTGTTGTAATAACTCCATGGCAATACTGCCTTGTCCTGCAATGACCAGTGGATGATCAAATGGTGGAATAAAAATGCGATTTTGTTGTTTGGCAAGCTCCATGGCTTTGGCCTTGGCTTCGTCAAAATTGGCACCATAAAGGAGCACTTCACCACCAAAACTTTTAACGGCCTCGACTTTTATATCGGCGGTGGTTAATGGCATTACGATTAATGAATTTATACCTAGCTTACTTGCCGAAAATGCAACACCTTGAGCATGATTACCCGCTGATGCAGCAATAACACCACATTGGCGTTCTTCTTCGCTCAGGCTAGCTATCATGGCTTGGGCGCCACGAATTTTAAAACTATGGACTAATTGACGATCTTCTCGTTTTACAAAAATTTGGTTTTTTAATCTGGTTGAGATTTTTTCCATTTTTTCAAGAGGTGTAACATCGGCCACATCGTATACGGCGCTACATAGTGTTGCTTTTAAATAATCGGCACCAGTGAGCTTGTTGTTGTGTTGTTTCATATTAACCCCCTAGTTTGCTTTTATCACGAACGGCGCCTTTATCGGCACTTGTTGCTAAACTGGCGTAAGCTTTAAGCGCGTATGATACATAGCGATTGCGGTTATGCGGAGTAAAGGCTTTGTCGCCACGGGCAAGTTCGGCTACGCGACGGCGCTCAAGTTCATCAGCAGGCACATCTAATACTAATTTGCGATTTGGGATATCAATATCAATCATGTCGCCATTTCGTACCAGACCGATTAATCCACCATTTGCCGCTTCTGGCGAGATATGACCAATGGATAAGCCCGATGAACCACCCGAAAATCTGCCATCGGTAATTAGTGCACAGGATTTGCCAAGCCCCATTGATTTTAAGTAGCTTGTTGGATAGAGCATTTCTTGCATACCAGGTCCCCCTTTTGGACCTTCGTAAATAATGACAACCACATCACCAGCCACGACTTTGCCACCTAAAATCGCATCGACGGCGTCTTCTTGGCTTTCAAACACTTTTGCTGGTCCTTTAAAAACGAGATTTTCAGCGGCAACCCCTGCGGTTTTTACAATAGCGCCATCAAGCGCAACGTTACCATAGAGTGTGGCAAGCCCGCCATCTTGGCTATAGGCATGTGCTTTGTTACGAATGCAACCATTTTGGCGATCATCATCAAGCGTATCCCAGTAGCAATCTTGTGAAAATGCTTTGGTGGTTCGAATGCCAGCAGGTCCACTACGATACATTTTTTTTATGGATTCATCAGTGGTTTGTGTAATGTCATATTTAGCAAAAGTTTCCTCTAACGAAAGCCCAAGTACATTATGAACATTACGGTTGAGTAACCCCGCTTTGTTTAATTCTGACATAATAGCTACAACGCCACCCGCACGGTGCACATCTTCCATATGATATAATTGCGTGCTTGGTGCCACTTTACATAAGTGAGGGACTTTGCGTGATAGTCTGTCAATGTCAGACATGGTAAAGTCAATTTCGCCTTCTTGCGCGGTTGCCAATAAATGTAATACTGTATTCGTTGAACCGCCCATAGCTATATCAAGTGACATGGCGTTTTCGTATGCGGCTTTGGTGGCAATGGAACGAGGAAGATAAGATTCATCATCTTGTTCATAATAACGTTTGGTGATTTCAACAATACGTTTAGCTGCATTTAAAAAGAGTTGTTCACGTTGTTTGTGTGTCGCAACCAGCGAGCCATTACCAGGTAGTGAAAGCCCTAAAGCTTCGGTTAAGCAGTTCATGGAATTGGCGGTAAACATGCCAGAGCAAGAGCCACAGGTAGGACAGGCTGATTCTTCAATGGCTTTGCTATCTTCATCGCTAACATTGGGATTGGCACTTTGGATCATGGCATCGACTAAGTCTAATTTGATGATTTGGTCAGATAATTTGGTTTTACCTGCCTCCATTGGTCCACCTGATACAAATACCGTTGGAATATTTAAGCGAAGCGAGGCCATTAACATACCCGGTGTGATTTTGTCGCAGTTTGAAATGCAGATCATGGCATCAGCACAATGTGCATTAACCATATATTCCACTGAATCAGCAATCAGTTCCCGTGATGGTAAGGAATAAAGCATCCCACCATGCCCCATAGCGATACCATCATCAACGGCAATAGTATTAAATTCTTTGGCAATGCCACCAGATGCTTCAATTTGCTTGGCGACCAGTTGTCCAATATCTTTTAAATGGACATGCCCAGGTACAAATTGTGTGAATGAGTTAACCACCGCAATGATGGGTTTACCAAAGTCTTCATTTTTAACGCCAGTTGCACGCCATAATGCGCGGGCGCCAGCCATATTTCGGCCTTCGATCGAGGTTGCTGAACGATATTTAGGCATTTCTTGCTCCCAATTTTTATGCAAGTAACCGTGTGTAACGGTTTATAGTTCTTTAAAATCTATCATCAAGTTAACATGCTATCCGCCAAATACGTTGGCGGATTTTGATTTTATAGTTTATTTAATTGGATCTAACCAACCGTATTTATCTTCAGTGTTACCATTAAATAAGCCAAAAAATGCTTGTTGAATTTGTTTGGTAATTGGACCACAACGACCAATACCAATTTGAATGCGGTCAACACTGCGCACAGGTGTGATTTCGGCAGCAGTACCTGTCATAAAGACTTCGTCGGCTAGATAAAGTGATTCACGTGATAGTATTTGTTCGCGAACTTCAATACCAATATCGCGTGCTAGCGTTAATACTGCATCGCGCGTAATACCTGGTAGCGCTGAAGACGATAAAACAGGCGTATATAAAATACCGTCTTTAATAATAAATAGATTTTCGCCAGCCCCCTCAGATAAGTGACCATGCACATCTAATGCAATACCTTCTTGGAAGCCATTAGCGCGCGCTTCTGAGCCGATTAATAATGATGATAAATAGTTACCACCTGCTTTAGCAGCAGCTGGAATGGTATTTGATGCAACACGATTCCAAGAAGATACCATAGCATCAATACCTTGATCTAATGCTTCTTCACCTAAATAGGCGCCCCATGGAAATGCGGCAATCATAACATCAGTTTTATAGCCAGCAGGTGGATTAACGCCCATGCCTACATCACCAATAAACACAAGAGGGCGAATGTAAGCGCTTTCTAAATTGTTTTTCTTGATGACTTGGCGAGTCGCTTCCATGATTTCTTCAAGTGAATAAGGAACAGGAAAACGATAAATTTTGGCTGAATTTAATAATCTTTGTGCGTGTTCTTTATGACGAAATATTGCAGGTCCTTTATGTGTATTATAACAACGAACACCTTCAAATACTGATGTGCCATAATGTAAGGCATGCGACATAACGTGCACTTTGGCATCTGCCCATGGAACCATCTCACCATTTAACCAAATATAATCAGATTTTGTTGTCGAACTCATTGTGTTTTCCTCTTCAATTTTACTATTTGCTAAGCATGTATTTTGCTTTAGGTATTTTTGCTTTAACGGTCAAGCATTATACTATACTTTTTTGTTTATTTAACGGCTAAAATATTTGTTTGATTTATTTAACTATCTATTTAATAATAAGTTATTTTTAATGGCTTTTATTCAATTGCTATTACATCCTCTAATTTTTCGACTTGCTTTTGTAATGTGGAAAGCCATCTTTCAGTTGTTAGAGTGATGGTTAGAATCAATAAATTGTTTTCAATAGTTTGCATTTGCATTGATGTAATGTGCCCACCACGATGACGGAGCACCCGTAATATACGTTCAAGCGAGCCCAATTTGTCATAAGCTTTTATGGTCAATTGATGTTGCATCTGTTCGTTCATCACTTACTCCTTACCACTTTTATCTAACATGTTTTCGTTAGCCGCTCCTGGCGGTACTAAAGGCCATACGTTTTCTAATTCATCTATGCATACATGCAAAAGGTAAGCACCAGTTGAATTGAACAAGTTATCAAGCGCTGTATTGATTTGTGATTTTTTACTGATACTTTGCCCCGGTATGTCAAACGCTTTGGCTAACATTAAAAAGTCTGGGTTGTCTGATAAATTGGTTTCGCTATATCTTTCGTTAAAAAATAACTCTTGCCACTGGCGAACCATGCCTAAGCGTTGATTATCAATTAATACAATTTTTATTGGTAATTTTTTACGTTTAATCGTGGTTAATTCTTGGACATTCATCATAAAAGATCCATCACCTGATACGCAAATCACACAATCAGTTGGCCTTGCCATTTGTGCGCCAACTGCTGCAGGTAAACCAAAGCCCATTGTGCCAAGCCCACTTGATGTAATAAAGTTTTGTGGATGATTAAAACGCATATGCTGGGCTGTCCACATTTGGTGTTGCCCAACATCTGTTGTGATAATGGTGTTGGCCAATTTGCGTTCCGAAATCATTTTTAATAATGTTGGGGCGTAAATAGCCTCACCAGGATGATCGTAACGAGTTGGGTGTTGAGCTTTTAGTTCTTCAATCTTTTGGTGCCAAGCTTGTATCGATACGCTTTGATTAAGCAATGGTAATACCTGCTTTATGTCCCCTTGTAATCCTAAGTGACTTTGGCGTAATTTATTGATTTCGGCTTGATCAATATCGATATGAAGCACTTTAGCATATCGCGCAAATTCATTAAGATTACCAGTCACCCTGTCATCAAATCGAACGCCTAAAGCAATTAATAAATCGCACTCTTGCACCGCTAAGTTCGCCGCTTTGGCTCCGTGCATACCAATTAATCCTAAATAATAAGGGTTATTAATATCTGCAACGCCAAGTCCTTTTAGGGTTGATACACTTGGGATTTGTGTGAATGTCATAAAGTCTCTTAGCTCAGATATTGCACCAGACAGCCCAACCCCGCCACCAATGTAAAGTATTGGCTTTTTGGCTTGGGCAATCATTTCTTTAGCGTGTTTTATATCACTAGGCCTGATTGGGTAGAGTTGAGTCTTATCTTGAGTGGTTTTTAATGAGGATGGTGTTAAATATTGTTGATAGTCAAGGTTGGCAAGCTGTATATCTTTGGGAATATCAATCAATATTGGCCCAGGTCTGCCTGAACAGGCTAAATTAAACGCCTGTTCTAAGGTATTTGGTAAGTCTTTGGCGTCGTCAATTAAGTAACTGTGCTTGGTACAAGCTAGCGATAATCCTAAAACATCGACTTCTTGAAAGGCATCGGTGCCAATTAACTTGGTCGGTACTTGCCCTGTTATAGCAACAACAGGAACTGAATCAATTAAGGCATCAGCAAGACCTGTAATGATGTTAGTTGCACCAGGCCCTGATGTAGCGATGCAAACCCCGATTTTTCCAGTTGCACGCGCATAGCCAATGGCGGCCATAGCGGCTCCTTGCTCATGCCGACACAGCACATGCTCAATGCCGCCATCATAAAGTGCATCGTAAAGAGGCATAATTTGTCCACCAGGATACCCAAAAACGGTGGTTACGCCTTTTTCTTTTAAGGTTTTTACTATCCACTGTGTTCCTAACATTTATTCCTCACTTGTGCTTTTTTTGTTCAGTTGTTATTCATAAAAAAACCCCCGCTTTTGGAGAGCGGGGGTTTTTGAGTTATGTACGAACATATTTTTAATTCAAAAAACGCCCCCGCGTTGGAATAATGACCACGCTGACAATAATAATGTTGATGAGGACGAGTTTGAGTGAAAATTTCATAATGTTGTATAATTAACTTTTTTGTCATTTTTAAAAACTATTTCTAACAAAATACTCGTTTTAAAAAAAAGTGCAACAGTTTTTTTTAGCTTTTGTAATATGATTTGTAATATGAAATGAAGAATTGATAAAAAAGTTTCAATATTGAAAACAGCGATAGAGTAAAAGTGCTAAAAACATTTTCTTGATGGTGTTAACTATTGCTACGATATTAATTATAATAAAACCGTTATAATTTAATTTAAATCAATTGGTTATTAATGAAAATAATTTGCTGTACTAAGCCTGTTATCACTAGCTTAATATATCGTAATTTGCTACACTTAATCAGGTGCAAGATTATGCAGCATTTATGGCTTTGGTATTATTGCTTTTATTGACTCCACCAAGCCAATCATGGAAAGTCACCTTTTATTATTTAGTCGCCTAAAATTTTTATTCATTTAGTTTTTATGCATTTAGTTGTTATGCATTTAGTTTAAAAGTTTGAGGCAATGATATTGAGAAATACTATTAAGCTTTAAGAAATAAATATTCTAATTTTTTATTATCGGTAAATATAATTTATTGAATTAGTTAGGTATTTTAAAGATTAAAATATGCTTAGCAATAGGATTTTGTGATCATTAATTAATTTTATTTAAGTTATATTGAATTTGTTTTCAAATACATGGTTAACTTAGGAGAAAATTATGAGCAAACACATCTATAATCCACTTACCAAATATCATCATACTAATTTCCCAAAACAAACACAGACTGCTCCCGCTTTACAGTGCGAAATGACCCCAACTCCAGATTGTGGTGAAAAAAGTTATCAAGGTCACGGGCGCCTAGAGGGACGTAAGATACTTGTTACTGGTGGCGATTCAGGTATTGGCCGTGCAGCAGCAATTGCTTATGCTAAAGAGGGCGCTGATGTGGCAATAAACTACCTTCCAATTGAGCAAAAAGATGCAGAAGAAGTCGCCAAAGTTATTCAAGCATCTGGACGTAAAGCGGTGCTAATTCCTGGTGATTTAAGCGATGAAGCTTTTTGCAAAAAATTAGTTGATGAAGCGCACCATCAATTAGGTGGATTAGATAATTTAACCTTGGTTGCGGGTAAGCAAACTGCGGTTGAAGATATTATGGATCTCACAACTGAGCAAATTAAGAAAACCTTTGAAATTAATGTGTTTTCACTTTTTTGGGTTACTAAAGCGGCGTTGGGTTATTTAAAACCAGGTTCAACAATTATTACTACTTCGTCTGTTCAAGCTTATCAGCCGAGTGGTAATTTATTAGATTATGCCGCCACCAAAACGGCCATTATCGCTTTTACTCGTGGTTTAGCTAAGCAATTAGCGCATAAGGGCATTCGTGTGAATAGCGTGGCACCAGGGCCTGTTTGGACTCCATTACAAATTTGTGGTGGTCAACCAAGTGATGTCATTCCTGAATTTGGTCAACAAACTCCATTACAAAGAGCAGGTCAGCCAGTTGAACTTGCTGGTGTTTATGTACATTTAGCATCAGAAGAGTCAAGTTATACCACTGGCGAAACCTATGGCGTTACAGGTGGTATGCATATTAATTAATTGATATTTTTTACTGCAAAAGGGCGGATTTAAGTCCTTTTGCAGTTAATGCTATGATATGATTTATGATTTAAAATCAACAGGCTATGATGTATAAAATCATTATAGTCACCAATATAAAAATAGAAAACCAAAAGGGCAATAAAATGAAACTTTTAAAAGTGATTACGTTAGCAATGTTAGGCTTTTTTTTAGTTAATTGTGATAATTCAAAATCAACAACTGATGATATTAAACAAAAAAGTGAGCAAACAGGCTCAGAAATGAGTGATAAGGCAGAGCAATTAGGCAGTGAAATGAGTGATAAAGCTAGTAAATTAGGCTCGCAAATTGAAGAGAAAGCTGAACAATTAAGCTCACAAGTTAGTGATAAGGCCAGCCAATTAGGTGCAAAAGTCAGCGAGCAAGTTAAGCAAGTTAGTTCAGCTGTTAGTGATAAAGCTCAAGATTTGTATGAACAAACAAAATCTGAAAAGGATGATATGCTTAATAAGGTAAGAGAAGGTCATTATGGCGTTGCTCAAGATTTAATGCTTAAAGCGATCAAAACAAAATTACCGGCCACAATGGATTCAAGTACTACTTTAGTTGATGTATCAGCTGAGAATAATACTATTAATTATAAATATAATGTGAATAATATCACTAAAGATGCATTACAAAATGAAAGCACTCAAAAAGAGGTAAAAAACAACTTGATTGAGTTTTATTGTGGTGATAGTGCAAGTATGAAAACACTACGATTAGTCTTTCCACGAGGCGCTAACCATAATTACTATATCAATAATGATAAAGTTTTTTCAGTGGATGTAAAACCAAGTGATTGTGAAGATGATTAAATAGACTTTGATTAAATAAAAAATAGTAAAAATTGACTAATCACAAAAGGGCTAATCAAGCCCTTTTTAACGTTCTTCACTAATTTCAAGATAACTCAGGGTATAGCAAAAACAGCGCGCTAACAGGCGGCTATAGGCAGAGTTGAAAAGCAGTATTATCTTAATGTTAATAACGTATTTATAGCGTTTATAGCGACGAGCACAGTCTAATATTTTGACAAGAATCAATCACTCAAAAAAGTGAGTATTATGGATGATATGAGCAACTATCAATAATCGCATTTTGTAGTCATGCATGGGAGAGTTCATCTGTTGCGTTATATCTGCTTGTATCGATTTATTATTTAATTTATTTTTAGGATAAAAAAATCCAGTAATTTGATACTGGATTTGTAGTTGTTTTATTATTTTTTATAAGTTAATCGGTTAATCAACTGGGTAAAAATCATCTGTCACATTGCTGTTATCGTCACTTCCGTGATCGTGGCTACTTGATCCTGGTATCGCTCTAGAGCGTTCGATAGGCACATAACTACCGCTTGGCGTTTCAACTTGGCATTCACCCAAAAAGATAGAATATTTGGTGTTGGCATGCATGCTTTCACCTCTAAAATAGCAGTGAGTTGCATTGTATAAATCAGTTCGGCAAAGCACAGCAATGATTAACCAAACAATGAGTACAGCTAAAGATACCCATTTTAATTGTTTCCATATTAAGGACCAAAATCCAATTCCTCTAAAACGGCAGTAGCCTAAAATAAGTAATAGCGTTGCAATAAATCCTAAAAATTCGTATAACCAAAATAGCCACATAGTTGTCTCCCCACACTTTAGTGTGGTTGTTATTTTATACTAACTTTTCTTATACATCTATACACTTGCAATGATGTTTATTGTTACATCCACGATCCGTTACGGATGATACCAACAGCAAGTCCTTCAATGGCAAAGTTTTGTTGTTCTAAATCAACTTCAATTGGTGAAAACTCTTCATTTTCGGCAATTAAACGGACATGCTTACCTTTGCAAGATAAACGTTTAACGGTGACTTCGTCATCAATGCGAGCAACAACGATTTGACCATTTTTAACGTCTTGAGTTTTGTGTACTGCTAATAAGTCACCATCTAATATTCCGATATCTTTCATTGACATGCCATGCACTCTTAATAAAAAGTCGGCATGAGGTTTAAACAGTGAAGGATCGACTTGGTAATGGCTTTCGATATGCTCTTGCGCTAGTATTGGTGATCCTGCGGCAACTTGACCAATAAGCGGTAAACCTTCAAAATCATTTTGTTCAACAGGAGTTTCAAGCAAAAGGCGGATACCTCGTGAAGATCCTGCAATCATTTCAATAGCTCCTTTTTTAGCTAAAGCTTTAAGGTGTTCTTCGGCTGCATTAGCGGATCGAAACCCTAATTTTTTGGCGATTTCGGCACGCGTTGGTGGCATACCTGTGGTTTGAATGTTGTCTTTTATTAGATCATAAATTTGTTGCTGACGTGCGGTTAGTGGCCTCATTATTTTTTCCTGTTTTTATATACAGATATATGTAATTATATACAGCTAGTGATATAAAACAACTGTTTTATTTAATTTATTTTATAATCGTGGATAAATTTTTCGAATTATAGCTATTATGTACTATTTGGATGAATAGTTTTGTTAGCTGAATTATTAACTCAAGCTTATGGTTTGAGTTACATAATCAATCTACTTGTATGCTATAATAACTTAATATTTTTGTTGGATTGGAATTGACTTTATGCCTTATGTTGTTGCTTTAAGTGGCGGTATTGCCAGTGGTAAAAGTACTATTGCCAATTTGTTTGCCAAATTAGGTGTGCCTATTATCGATGCAGACATTATTGCAAGGCAAGTTGTGCAAGTTGGTAGCGATGCGCTTAACCAAATTGTTAAGCACTTTAGCCAAGAAATTTTGCTTGCCAATGGCGAACTCGATCGCAGTCAGTTACGCGAGATTATTTTTAATAATGATCATGAACGCCTTTGGCTTAATCATTTACTGCACCCCATAATTCAACAAGAAACACAAAAACAAATTGCTAGGCAAAATTCAACATATGTTATTTGGGTTGTACCACTATTGATTGAAAACAATTTACACACATTAGCAGATCGCGTATTAATAATCGATGCCCCGATCTCGTTACAATTGGCGCGATTAATAGAAAGGGATAATATTAGTCAATCACTAGCTGAAAAGATGATACGATCGCAAGTATCTTTGCAAAAACGCTTATCTTATGCTGATGATATCATTGTTAATGATGATAATTTTACGTCGCTAACTGCGCAAGTTGATCAATTGCATCAACAATATTTACATAACTTTAATGGTAAGATTTAGATAGATGAATGACATTATTTTTGAACATCCATTAAACGAAAAAATGCGTACTTGGCTCCGTATCGAATTTTTATTAAATCAATTAAATACACATTGCCATTTTGATCAGAATAATGCATTGCTTTTTTTTCATGCATTGTCCGAACTGTTAGAAATTATTGAGCGTAATGATGTTAAAGGCGATTTGACTAAAGAGCTTGAATCGCAAAAACAAAAGTTAACTTTGTGGCTAACTTTTGATTGTGTTGATCATGATCTCATTAATGAATTGATCCACCAGTTTGATGGTTTTTCAGCTCAATTTAATGAGATAGGACGCTTGGGACAGCCATTAAGAGATGATCGTTTTATTACTGCTATTCGCCAACGTTTGATGATCCCAGGTGGGTGTTGTAGTTTTGATTTGCCTTCGTTTCACTTATGGCTCAATATTTCACAAGAAAAGCGCGATATTCAAGTTAAAAGTTGGCTAGAGCACTTGTCAACGCTGGATAAATCTCTAACATACTATATGCAACTAATTAGGCAAATGGGCGAATTTAAGCGATTTGTTTGTTTTAACAATTTTTTTCAAGAAACTAATGGTGATGTAAACTTGGTTCGGATTCGAGTTTCGTCAGATAAAAATGTGTATCCACAAGTATCAGGTCATATGTCGCGCTTTAGTATTCGTTTTTTATCGCTAGATGTTTGTGATAACGTCAATACCGATAAGCTTGAATTTGAATTAGCTTGCTGTTAGTACTTTAAATACTGATTACTGAAAAGAAAGAGTCGAAATGAATAAAAATACAGCTATATTTGTTAATTGCCCAACTTGTCAAAAAAAAGTGGAATGGAATAATGATAGTCTTTATCGTCCATTTTGCAGTAAACGCTGCCAACTTATTGATTTAGGCGATTGGGCAACTGAAGCGCACCGCATCTCCGATAAAGATAGCACTGACCAAGATCTCTGGAGTGAAGAAGATCTTACTGATTTTGCAGGTAGACATTAATGAAGATCCTAGGCATTGAAACCTCGTGCGATGAAACAGGCATCGCCATTTATGATGATATTCATGGTTTGATTGCAAACCAACTTTATTCTCAAGTTAAATTACATGCTGATTATGGTGGCGTTGTGCCTGAGCTTGCTTCACGCGATCATATACGTAAAACAGTGCCGTTAATTCAAGCCGCATTAAAAGAAGCACATTTAGATTCAGCTGATATCGATGGTGTCGCTTATACTGCGGGTCCTGGTTTGATCGGAGCTTTGATGGTTGGTGCATCAATTGGGCGATCGCTTGCTTATGCATGGAATGTGCCAGCTATTGCAGTGCATCACATGGAAGGGCATTTGCTTGCACCAATGCTTGAAGATAACCCACCTGAATTTCCATTTGTTGCCTTATTAGTTTCTGGCGGGCATACACAGCTTATTAGCGTTACAGGTATTGGTCAATATGAACTTATTGGTGAATCCATTGATGATGCTGCTGGTGAAGCTTTTGATAAAACAGCTAAATTACTCGGGTTGGATTATCCTGGTGGCGCAAAATTGTCAAAGTTAGCCCAACAAGGCAATGCGTCACGTTTTTCGTTTCCTCGCCCAATGACGGATAGACCAGGGCTTGATTTTAGCTTTTCGGGGCTAAAAACTGCGGCGGCTAATACCATTTATCAGCATAGCACAGAGGGCAATGAGCTTGACAGCCAAACTAAAGCGGATATTGCGCGAGCCTTTGAAGATGCTTTAGTTGATACTTTATTAATTAAATCACGTCGAGCGCTTGATCAAACGGGCTTTAACCGTTTAGTCATTGCTGGTGGTGTTAGTGCTAATAATACCTTACGTGATAAATTAACTCAGTTGATGCAACAGCGTAAAGGTCAGGTTTATTACCCAAGACTTGAGTTTTGTACCGATAATGGCGCTATGATTGCCTATGCCGGTATGATTCATTTAAAAGCGAAGCAGTATTCCGATTTGGCCATTAATGTTAGACCAAGGTGGCCACTTAACGAGCTTAGTGTAGTTAATGAATAATTGTGGTTTTAATTTTATTGATAAAGCAATAAAAAGCGGGAATAAGTTCCCGCTTTTTAGCATAAATAATCAGTTTACTTATTGTTAATTTGCTGTATTTGGCTCGATGATTATTCTGTTTTTTCCGAATTAGTATTTTCAACACCTGTTTTTTCTTCAGCGAGTTTTCTGATGTTATTGTTGATGCTAAATAATACACAAAGTAATTCAAAACCAATACGAGTCGAAATAAATCCTACAACAAAAGTAATGATACCGGTGAAAAACGCAACTATTCCTGCGGAAGCGCTATAGGGAAATATAGCAAAGCTACCTATTATTATGCTTAATGCACTAAAGCCAACAAGCACTAAAGCAATCCAATATACGATAGTGATAAATACAGGTGTCATCATTTTATCAAAGAAAAAAAAGTCTTTGATGGAAATATCTTTAAAATTTATTTTTTTGTTCATTTTATTTCCTTATTGAAAGGGAGATTAATTTTTGACTTCTATTTTTTCTAATTTGCGTATACAGTTATAAGCCTTTAAAGCTGTAAAGCGTGATTATTGTAACATGAAATTATTTTGAGATTAATTATGAAAACTTATATTCCTGGAAAAGATGCTGCACTTGAAGATTCAATTAATTATTTTCAGCAACAATTAGCAAAATATGATTTAGATGTAAAAGAAGCTTCTTGGCTTAATCCTGTACCGAATGTATGGTCAGTGCATATTCAAAATACAAAGTGCCCCTTGTGCTTTGCTAATGGTAAAGGTGCAAGCAAAAAAGCGGCGTTAGCATCGGCCTTGGGTGAGTATTTTGAGCGGTTATCTACTAATTACTTTTTTTCCGATTTTTATTTAGGAAAACAAGTAGCAAATGCCGATTTTGTGCATTACCCAACCGAAAAATGGTTTACCATTCCTGAGGATAATTCCTTACCTAAAGGATTATTAACCCCAAACTTGCTGAAGTTTTATGATCCGGATAATGAACTATGTGCAACCGATTTAGTCGATTTACAATCAAGTCATGGTGAGCGGGGTATTTGTGCGTTACCATTTGAGCAACAATCCGATAAGCAAACGGTTTATGTGCCAGTTAATTTAATTGCTAATTTATATGCATCTAACGGTATGTCAGCGGGCAATACTCGAAATGAAGCACGCGTGCAAGGGTTATCAGAAATTTTTGAACGTTATACCAAAAACAAAATCATAGCCGAAGCAATTAGCTTACCTCTAATTCCAATCGAAGTGATTAACCGGTACCCAGCTGTTTTGGCAGCCATTAGCGCACTTGAAAGTGAAGGTTTTCCGCTTTATTGCTTTGACGCCTCATTGGGTGGTGAATTTCCCGTGATTTGTGTTGTGTTGTTTAATCCGCAAAATGGAACGTGTTATGCGTCATTTGGTGCACATCCAAATTTTGGAGTTGCCTTTGAACGAACCGTCACCGAGCTATTACAAGGGCGCAGTTTAAAAGATCTTGATGTGTTTTCTCCGCCAAGTTTTGATAATGATGAGATAGCGGATCTTAGTAATTTAGAAACGCACTTTATCGATTCAAGTGGCTTGATTTCATGGGATCTATTTAAAGAGCAAGCCGATTATGAATTTGTGGATTGGGATTTTTCGGGTACCACAGATCAAGAGTTCACTAATTTAATGTCTATTTTCCAGCGCCATAATACAGAAGTACTCATCATGGACTATGAGCATCTGGGCGTTTACGCTTGTCGTATTTTAGCTGTTGGCATGTCCGAAATTTACCCGCCGGAAGATCTGTTACTTGCCAATAGCAACATGGCAATTGGTCTACGCGATCTTATTTTGTCATTACCTTATAAGAAATTTAGCACAAAACAGTATTTGGCAATGATTGAACAGCTTGATAATGAAGGTCTGGATGATTATGCGCGTGTTCGTGAATTACTGGGCATTGCAACCGGTAGCGATAATGCTTGGTTAACATTGCGAATTGGCGAATTAAAGGCGATGCTGGCCTTGGCGGGTAAAGATTTAGATCAAGCACAACAATGGATTGACTGGACGATTGAAATGAATGCTTCGATATTTACACCAGCACGTAATCATGCCTATCGTTGCTTGCAAACACTAGTTAATTTTATGATTGAACGTGATCCTCAAACGTTTACTCAATACCAAAATGCATTTAGCAAAATGTATGGCAAAGATTGTGTTGATGAAATGTGGCAATATGCTAATGGTGAAAAAACATTTTTTGGCTTGGCGGATTTTGCCTCAGTCGATGAACTAGCCAATAACAATTTAGAGCAGTTTGCAATGCATCAAAAGTTGTTAGCCGTGTATCATAAATTACATCAAGCGATGCTATAGCATCGCTATTAAAATTCCACCGAATCAATTCGGTGGAATAGTTAAATTTATCTGTTTATTTGTCTAACTCGCTGATTTAACTAAAAAACATAAAACAAAAACTTCAATAAAATCAATAGGTTTTCTGAACGATTTTTAGCTTAAAATTTAAGTATTAAAAACAAAATCGAAATCTTTCGCTTGTACTTTTGCTAAGCGATTAGTTCAATTTATTGGGATAAAAAGAAAAGAGTAAAAGTTTTTTACAGGTAGTTTTACAGATAGTTGCCCAACACATTGATTTAGCTAAAAAAATAGAAGATAAAAACTTTAATAAAATCAATAGCTTTTCTGAACGATTTTTAGCTTAAAATTTAAGTATTAAAAACAAAATCGAAATCTTCCGCTTGTGCTTTTGTTAAGCGATTAGTTCAATTTATTGGGATAAAAAGAAAAGAATAAAAAGTCTTGTTTACAGGTAGTTTTACAGATAGTTACCCAACGCATTGATTTAACAAAACAAAAACCTTAATAAAATCAATAGCTTTTCTGAATGGTTTTTGACTTAAAGTTTAAGTGTTAAAAACAAAATCGAAATCTTCCGCTTGTGCTTTCGTTAAGCGATTAGTTCAATCTATTGGGATAAAAAGAAAAGAGTAGATAGTAGAAAACCACCAAGGTAATTTGCTATCAACTGCGATAACAATCCCCCGTTCTTTAGGGGGAATATCAATTAAGCTTGCCTTGCGAACTCACTGGCTTGTTTAACCAATTCGGCAGAAGGTGTTACGCCAGTGTATAGCACAAATTGTTCTAGTGCCTGTATTGTTGCAACATCTGCTCCAGAAATAATGATTTTATTTAGTTTTCTAGCATATTTTATCATGGGTGTTTCAACTGGCAATGCAACCACATCAAAAACAATATCGGCATTGTTTATCATGGGTTGAGGAAAAGCTAATTCATCAGCTTCAACCCCACCAAGCATCCCAATTGGAGTGACGTTAATAATTAATTTCGCTTGCTGTGGTAATATGTCCTGCTCGTTTTTTACCCATGTGTAGTTGTATCTTTTGGCTAAAGCTTCACCTTTGAGTTGGTTACGCGCAACAATAATGCCATTTTTAAATCCTGCATCATAAAAAGCCCCAATCACCGCGTTAGCCATACCACCACTACCTTTTAAAACAAAGGGCGTAGTATGATCAATTTTATTGGCTGTAATAAGTTTAGCAACAGCAATATAATCTGTATTATAAGCTTTTAAGTGATAGTTGGTATTAACAATGGTATTCACCGATTGAATCGATTTTACCGAATCATCTAATTCATCAATAAACTCAATACAAGCTTCTTTATACGGCATTGAAATGGCACAGCCTCGAATAGCTAAGGCCTTAATGCCATAAATTGCATCTTTTAAATTATTGGTAGTAAAGGCTTTATATAAGTAATTAAGATCAAGTTTTTCATATAAATAATTATGAAACCGAGTACCAAAATTGCTTGGCCTTGCTGAAAGTGACATACAAACCGTGGTATCTTTATTAATAATTCTTGCCATTTTTACTATTCCTTGTGATGATAAAGGTATGTTTTAGTTTTATTTTAACACTTTATTCAGTGGTTTTTTAGTTATGGTTGCCAATAATACCGGACCAAAGATTAGTCAAGAGAAAAAAACGGTGAGTGCCATGCTCTATTTATATTGTCATAAACAGCATAATAGCAAAAATCATCAGTTATGTAATGAATGCAACGATCTGTTGCAATATGCTATGCAACGTTTAACAATGTGTCGCTTTGGTGAGAATAAAACGACGTGTGAACGATGTCCTAAGCATTGTTATCGTAAAGATTATAAACAAAAAATAAAGCAAGTCATGCGGTTTTCTGGTCCAAGAATGATGATTTATCATCCTATCATGGCATTGCGACATCTTTATAAAAATTTGTTGAGTAAGTAGTTTGTTAGCTAACAGTTACTATGCGGTAAATCGCATAGTAACAATTAGAGTAACCATTATGATATAAATAGTGCATATCGTGTTAAGTTTTCTATTTTTAAAATTTTATGCTAGCACTCACTATAGCGTGAGATTTTGCAGCGGGTATGCTTTCGTAGGCGGTTGTGTAGTTTTTATTTAATATATTGTTGATATCTAAACCAATTTTATATTGCCGATTATCGCCAAATGCCGTGCTGGTAGATAAATTTAATGTTGACCAACCACGATAACGATAAACCGATGAATCGCTACGCTGAGTTGCATTGCTGGCAAATCGCATAAATAGATCTGAATCAAGATCAAAGTGATCAAAATAGGCGGTGTGTTTTACGCCAACACGGCCAGTAAAGCGTGGGTTACCTGAATCATATGTAGTATATTTGTCAGTTTTAATCTGGCGACGTAGATAATTGCCTTTAATATAAGGGGTAAAAGCTAAATCAAGGTATTCAATACTCAATTCTAAACCATGGGTTTTGGCTTTGTTGGCATTATTGTAATAATTAAAATTAGCCCCTGATGCGCCGTCGCAAATTGCAGAACCATTGCAACTTATTTCTGTAATATAGTTTTTAGCCGCTGAATAGTAAATGGCCGTATCAACTAACCATTTACTATTATTATAACGTAATCCAATTTCGTAATTATTTGACTTTTCCGCTTTTAATTTTGAGTTTCCATAAAGTGTTTGGCTTGCTGCTGAAGTTACAGCATAAAGATGAGAAAGCGTCGGGTAAACATAGCCTTGTGCAAAAGAGGCTCTTAATTGCGCATTTTTAATGCCAGAATAAGTTAATCCAGAAGACACAACAAAGTTATTATCACTGTCTTTCTTTTTACTATCAATTTTGTGTGTTACTAATGGTTGTCCGATTGTTGGGATTTTATTGATTGAGCTTGAACCATGCTTAAGTTTTGATGTTACCCAATATTGGCGAGCTCCTATATTCCATGATATATCATCAGTGATAGCCCAGTCGTTTTGAGCAAATAGCGAAAAGCTCGATTGTTGCCATTTATTGGCTAAATATTTGTGCTGAGTATAACTGGCTCTTGGCGACGGCATTTTTGATACAATCGTATTATGTGAATGTTGATCAACATTGTCTTGTTGATATTGTGAGCCCATAATCAATTTCATATCTTTATGTAGAACAAAATCAGATTAGAATGTCATGCCATACGTTTTTTGTTCATCATTTGTGGTGGTATGGGTATTGACATTCATTATCGGGCGTGGTGAGACGACAACATGATTTATAAATTGTCGATTTAATTTTTGTGCATAAGCATCGTAATGGATTTTTTCAGGAATGGGTTATCAAGATCATAGTCATAAAATAGCCCCATTTTTTCACGTTGTAATTTAGGTAATTTAACAGAAAAATCCTTAATTGAAGGTGAATTATCATCTTTAGCAAAATAGGTTTTAGTATCAAGCTGGTAACGATCAAGTGAAAGCCCAAATTTATGTTTGTCGATATTAAGCCCAAACCATGAACTTAAGCTCTCATTATCGAAATCAGTATTGTGCAATTTACCTTGATAGGCTTTACGATCGTTATTTTTAGCGTTAGAGCCGCTAATTCTATAATCAAAAATACTATCGATGGTGCCATTAACGGTACCCATTTCGGTAAAGCCATCGGTGGATTGGTTATAAACAAGTTTAACATCGCCATTAAGCGGAGCGTTGTTTTTGCTCCCTTTACGTGTAATAAAGTTAACGACACCACCAATAGCCTGTGAGCCATAAAGAACGGAATGCGGACCTTTAATCACTTCTATTCGTTCAACGGATTCCATATCAATTAATACACCAGCACCAGAACCATGTCCTGAGCGGTGATATGTTACTTCTTGCCCATCAATTAACATTAAAATTCGTGCTGGAGCTTCGCCTCTGATCATAATTTGCTTACGTCCAGCGAGTGAATTATCCGTAATTTCAATACCTGGAATATCACGTAACGCTTCGACAACAGAATCACCATTTTGTTTTTCGATATCATCACGATTAATTGCGTTAACTGATACCGAACTATCCCATACGGTTTTTTCATTACGATCTGCGGTCACTATAATTGTGTCTTGTGGGGAGGTTCGGTTTTCTGCCGCAAAAGTATTTGTGCTTAAGCAAAGGTTTAGTAGTGTAATATATAATGTTGGCTTAATATAAGTTTTTGAAGTAGCTAATTTCATTGTTTATTTTATCCTATACTAGCAAAAAGTTATTCAAATGATAATCTAAATAATAATCATTATCATTTGATATATAAATAAAAAGCTTTGTAAATCAAAAAAGGCTTAACCTATTAATAGATATGTATAAAAATAAAAATTTGTTATTATTACAAACAGAATTTAAAATAGTCATTCAATCAAAATTCAGGTAAGTACATGTCTATTGCAGTTGTTGAAGTTAACCGTCAATCAGTTATTCATAATGTTGAATATCTTAAAAGTATAGCGCCTAATAGCCAGCTAGTTGCCATCATTAAAGCCAATGCTTATTCACACGGAATAAAAGAAATTGCACAGTTGTTATGTGATAAAGTCGATTATTTAGGGGTATCGAGAATTTCCGAAGCAATCGCGTTGCGCAATAATGGCATTAATGCGCCTATCGTGGCTTTGGAAGGTTTTTTCCCTCATGAAAGCATTGATGATTTGATTGATTTTAATATTCAACCTGTTATCCACAGTAAATGGCAAATCGATGCGCTGTGTTGCTCTCCTTTGAGTGAGCAAATTATTCCTTGGTTTAAACTTGATACAGGAATGCATCGGTTAGGGTTTTGTATTGACGAGGCTAAAGCTGAATTTTATCGTTTAGCTCGTTGTTCAGTGATTTGCCAGCCAATTAATATTATGAGTCATTTTAGTTCGGCCGATGATCTTACTTCTGAACAAACGTTAAAGCAAATCGCGCTATTTGATCAGTTTATTGCTTCAATTGATGACAAATCACTGATTGGAAAGCGTTCGCTTGCTGCATCGGGTGGCACATTGGCTTGGCCACAAGCGCATTATGAGGTGGTTCGCTCTGGAATTGCTTTATATGGCGTCTCGCCCTTTGAGGCGCCAGTTGCGGGACTTAAACCAGCCATGACATTTAAATCTGAATTAATTGCAGTACGAAAACACAAAAAAGGGGAATCGGTTGGTTATGGGCAAATTTGGTGTAGTCAGCAAGATACCTTTCTTGGCGTCGTTGCGATGGGTTATGGCGATGGTTATTCTCGAAGTATTCCACCAAATACCCCAGTTTTGATTAATGGACGGAAAGTCCCCATTGTTGGCCGAGTCTCAATGGATATGATTGTGGTTGATTTGGGAATAAATAGCAGTGAAAAACCGGGTGACGAAGTCATATTTTGGGGACCAGAACTCCCCGTCGAGGAAATCGCTAAGCATACAGGTATAAGTGCTTACGAGTTAATAACACGCTTAACTTCACGCGCAAAAATTCATTATAGTAGATAAATAAGTTATGATTAAAAAAATATTTTTATACACTCTACTCCCCCTAGTATTAATTGTGGGAGGTTCAATGACTATTGGTTATTATTTTTTACACCAGTTTTCTCAACAGCAAATGCAAGTAAATGATGAAAATCAGATGTTTATTTTGAAGAAAGGTACGTCTATGCATCAATTAGTTGCCCAAGTAAAAGAAAGCAAGTTAATGCAACAAGCTTATTTGTTACCTTATTTGTGTAAGCTAAATCCGTCATTAAGATCAATTAAAGCAGGCTCTTATCAATTACACCCACATATGACTGTTGAGGAGTTTTTGAAATTGTTAGTGTCTGGCAAAGAAAGTAATTTTTCAATTCAATTTATTGAAGGTAAACGTGCTAAAGACTGGTTGAAAGTAATTCAAAATACGCCTTACATTCAGCAAACTTTAGTAGGTAAAACAGATGAAGAAATAGCGAAGTTGTTAGGCATTGACGGTTCTATTGAAGGTTGGTTATCGCCCGATACTTACCGTTATACAGCAGACACATTAGATATCAATATTCTCAAACGTGCGCACATGACGATGAAAAGTAATCTACAAAAAATTTGGGATAATCGTGATAGCAACTTACCGTATCAAACACCTTATGAATTATTGATTATTGCATCAATAATTGAAAAAGAAACAGGCGTCAGTTCTGAGCGAGCTAATGTGGCTTCAGTATTTGTTAATCGCTTAAATGCCAAAATGAAGTTACAAACTGATCCAACAATTATTTATGGTTTAGGTGATAACTATAAAGGTACTATTAGACGTGTCGATTTGACTGATACTGAAAACCCTTATAATACTTATGTTATTGAAGGATTACCGCCAACGCCAATCTCCATGCCAAGTCTTGCCTCGCTTGAAGCTGCGGCACACCCAGCTAAAACTAATTATCTGTTTTTTGTTGCTAATGGAACTGGTGGGCATACGTTTTCAAGTACTTACAGCAATCACCAGCAGGCGGTGAATGAGTATCGCCGAATGACTAGCGGTGGGAATTAGCGTTTTAAAAACAGCGTTAAATATAATTAACTCTGTAAAAGTATTTTATTTAAATACGTTCACTTTAACCATTACCGCATATTAATGCGGTAACTTTTTATGATTAAATCAATATAATTCATCAAGTTGCTTAATTAGAGAAAGTAGATAATTAACATTTTGTTTTTGCTCTTTTAGCGCTTCTTCAAAATAAGGATGCAAGGCAAATTTAGGTAAATTAGCTTTGGCATCAATTAGTGCTTGCATGCGTGGAATAAAAACCCATTGTAACCATTCGTGTGGTTGCATTGTGTCTAGAGCAAAGGGTTCTTGACTTAAAAAGGCATCTGGGTTTGGTGGCATTGTTTGCCATAAATTGATTTTTTGTAATTCTTTAGTTATTTTTTGAAGTTGATTCAGTAGCATATACTCTTGTGATTGTTGCATTAGCAAACTTTGATAATATTGCCAATCGAAACAAGGCCCTGGATCTGTTTTACGATCAGGGGCAATATCGCTATGCCCAGCAATATTTTCAATAGCATAGTGTTGTTGAAGTAATAAAGTGATTTTTGCGAGCTGTTGATATTGTATGCTAGTAAAGCTATCGGTATCGCATCCTTCCATTTCAATACCAATTGAAAAATCATTACAATTTTCTTGGCCTTCAAATACTGATTTTCCTGCATGCCAAGCGCGTTTATTGAATGGAACAAATTGAATAATTTCACCATCACGCCGAATAAATAGATGACTTGACACTTTAAGTTGATAAATCGAAGCAAAGTACGGGTGCTCCTCAGGATTAAGTTGCCCTGTAAATAGCTGTTCAACATAAGGTCCGTCATATTCATTGGGCGGTAAGCTAATATTATGGATAACAAGTAGCGATATCGGCTTATTGATTGGTCGTTCATCATAAAAAGGTGAAATAACTTGCTTAACACCCTGTAACCAACCATTAACAATTTTTAAGGACATATTGACTCCAACTTATCTGATAAACCGATGCCTAAATATTTTTGCGATCAGCTTCTCATAGCTTGCACATTTAAAGTAATAATTCATTGTGTTATGGATTTTCTTTTCCACGCTTAACACTTCGTTATTATTCCACTTTTTTGTTTTGCTATAAAGACTCTTTCTATTGAATCATTCATTGATATTTTGAGGTATTTATGTCTAAACAAGCGGGTTTTACTTTATTTGAACTGATGATTGCTATTATTGTGATTGCTATCTTAACGGCTATTGGTGTGCCTGCTTATCAAGGATATGTAAAAAAAGCTGCGTTGACAGATATGTTGCAAATCATGACGTCATATAAAACAGCCGTCGAAATCTGCGCAGTAGAACAAGGCAGTTTAACCAACTGTAGTAGTGGTAATAATGGTATACCGGCAAGCCGAACGTCTAATTATGTCACATCAATTACGGTCAATAACGGCGTTATTACCTTAGTTGGAACCAGTGCTTTAACTGGATTAACGGCCACATTAACACCAACAGTAAGTGCTACCCACGGTAATTTAGATTGGCACCGGGTTTGTACGACATCGCCAGCCGATGCTAGTTTAACCCGTGCTTGTGAAGATATTTTCAAATTTTGATGTTAACTCTTTAATCTTTTATGGATAAGGAAGCGCTTTTATGCAAGAAGATCAGCTCATTGAAAGTATTGACAAATTATTGCTTGAAGCATTAGATAAGCGAGCTTCGGATATTCATTTTGAGCCTTACCTGCATAGTTATCGTATTCGCATGCGTATTGATGGGGTTTTACATGATATGTTGTCACCACCTCTTGCATTGGCTAAACAAATAACCGCAAGATTAAAAATTATGTCTAAGCTAAATATTGCCGAGCACAGATTACCGCAAGATGGTCAATTGATCATTGGTCGTTATACTATGCGTATTGCTACCTTACCGGTAATGAATGGTGAAAAAATAGTTTTAAGAGTTATGGATAATCATGAATCTGAACTAACCATTAATGATTTGGGATTAACAGATGAAGATCTTTTTCTATTCAAACAAATTTTAGACTATCCACAAGGATTGATATTGGTGACGGGACCCACTGGAAGCGGAAAAACGGTTACGTTATATAGCGCACTAAAACAATTAAATAAAATTGAGCGTAACCTTTGTAGTGTTGAAGACCCTATAGAAATTCCTCTTGAAGGTGTTAATCAAACGGCAATTAATCCCAAAGCTGGATTGACATTTGGTATCGTATTACGAGCCTTATTGCGACAAGATCCTGATGTGATGATGATAGGTGAGATCCGCGATCATGAAACGGCTGAAATTGCTATTCAAGCAGCACAGACAGGGCACTTAGTCTTATCAACTTTGCACACTAATTCTAGCATTGAAGCCATAACACGGTTAAATCAAATGGGTATTGAAAATTATTTACTTTCATCGAGCCTAAAATTAGTTATCGCTCAGCGACTAGTCAGAAAGCTGTGCCCACACTGTAAGGTTAGGGCAAGTGAGCTAATTAGATTGGGTAAAGAGCAAATAGCAAATTATCAAGCTTTGGGTTGCCCAAATTGTATTGGCGGTTATAAAGGGCGAATTGGACTATATGAATTTTTAGTTATTACCCCCGACATTCAAAAGCAAATATTAGCAAACCAAGTTATTTTGCCTTCAAATATGACGTCGTTAAAAATAGCAGGTCAAAATTTAATTAAGCAGGGTATCACAAGCTTAGCGGAGTTAAATCGAGTCTTGGGAGATAAAGCATGAAAAGACTCTACTATTGGTATGATCTAGATTTTAATCAACACAAAATCATCGCTCAATCACAACAACTCGCTAAGCGTCAGTTATTACTGGAAGGTAAAATTGCTATTAAGATTAAAGCAGGCGCTATTATTACTGCACGTAGTTTTCACTGTGTTGATTTGCTAATAATTACCAAACAATTAGCTACTATGTTAAAAGCGGGATTATCTATTATTGATACATTACATTTGTTAGTCCAAGAACAACCTAAACCGCATTGGCAATATTTGTTATCTGATATCAAGCAACAAATCGCTAAAGGTGAAGCATTGTCTCATGTACTACACCAACACCATTCGGTGTTTTCTCCTTTATATTGTGAAATTATTGCAGTTGGCGAGTTAACAGGACAACTTGATGAGAGTTTTGAACAGCTAGCATTATTGCTTGAAAAATCAATCAAATTACAAAAAAGTTTTAAAAAAGCAGTGCGTTACCCTCTGTTTTTATTATCGGTTGCGATGATCGTCAGTTTAGTGATGTTGTTATTTGTGTTGCCAAAATTTTCAGATATTTATCAAGATTTCGATGCTCAATTACCCGCTTTTACTCAATGTATTATTGATTTTTCCAACAATTTGCAACAAAGTTGGTTAATGTGGTGTATAGGATTTATGGTCAGTTATTTTTGTTATAAACGCTATTTTAAAATGCGCTATCGACTGCAAATTGAAGCGATGATAATAAAATGCCCTATTGTTGGTAAGGCGGTTCAAACTAGTTGCTTAACCCAGATTTTTCAAACCATTGCGATTACTCAAAAAGCAGGTATACCATTATTAACAGGTTTAGCTGCAACAACGAATATCACTTATTACAGCCTTTATCGTAATAGTATTTTACAGATCATTGCGGGTATTGAACAAGGTTATTCATTTAGTCATGTTTTACACCAGCAATTATATTTTCCTAATTTATGCTCACAATTAATTCACGTAGGTGAAGAGTCAGGCACATTGGATTTAATGCTCGATAAGTTAGCAATCTATTATCAAGAACAAAATCAAGTCTTAATCGATAATTTATCGCAAGCTTTTGAACCACTACTTATGCTGGTATTAGCTTTAATTATTGGAAGCTTAATTGTAGCGATGTATTTACCAATATTTCAAATGGGTGATGTGATTCATTAATGCTAACGTTTATAATTATTTATTTCGGCCTGTGTATGGGTAGCTTTGTTTATGTTGCATACTGTCGCTATTTGCCAACACTGACACCATGCCAATATTTATGCCGTATTAGTGTTTATCGGTCAGCGTGTCCACATTGCCACAATAGGCTCAAAGCGTGGCAATTGGTGCCCGTTGTGTCTTGGTTAATATTAAAAGGGCACTGTTATTACTGTCATGCTAAGATTTCGCATCATTATCTTATTATAGAGTTATTAGTAGCAACGCTATTTACTATTATTTATTTTGATTATGGTATTAACTATCAAAGTGGTATGTTGATGATTCTTAGTTGTTATTTTTTATTTTTGGCCTTAATCGATTTTAAATATTATTTATTACCTGATTTGTTTACTCAACCGTTGATGTGGGCTGGTGTAATCTTTTCCTATTTAGACATGGCAAATATCATCTTAACTGAGGCTCTATTAGGTATATTTGGGGGTTATCTATTATTAAAAGTCCCTGCTTCTTTATTTTATTTTGCCACTAAAAAACAGGGCTTAGGCGGAGGAGATATCAAATTGCTTGCAGCATTAGGCGCTTGGCTCCCTTATACAAGCTTACCCATGTTGTTGATTTTTTCCTCTTTACTGGGGATGGTATATTATTTTTTGTTGCGATATGTGCTTAATAAAAATACCTTAACGATTATTCCATTTGGTCCTTTTTTATTAATTTCTGGTTATGCGATCTATTATTTTAGTTAAAATTTGTTAATTATTAACCTGTTAACAATGTATAAATTTATATCATTTTCAATATATGTAAGATATAACTAAAATTGATATTCATAGTAAAAATAGTTATTTTTATAAAAGTGGGAATCACGTTATAGTGTTGATAAAAACAGCGTGTTATGCTGTAAGTTAGTTACCCATTAAGGAATCACTCATGATATCAAATAGTATTAATGATCTAAAAAGTGAAATGATAGCATGGCGTCATCATATTCACGCTCACCCCGAAACGGCTTTTGAAGAAGTCAAAACTACGCAATTTATTATCGAAAAACTGCAATCATTTGGTATTACTCAATTATATACGGATTTTGCGCCAACTGGCGTAGTTGGTGTTATTAAAGGCAATAAAGAAGGGCGATGGATTGCTCTGCGAGCTGATATTGATGCATTAGATATTATTGAAGAAAATAATATCGATTATTGCTCCACTATCTCAGGCAAAATGCATGGCTGTGGCCATGATGGGCATACGGCAATATTACTAGGTACAGCCAAATATCTTAGTGAGCATCGTGATTTTTCGGGCACAGTTGTTGTTATTTTTCAACCCGCTGAAGAAAATGAGGGTGGCGCTCGAGTTATGGTTGAAAATGGTTTATTTGATAGGTTTCCTATTGAAGCTGTATATGGTATTCATAATCAACCTAATATGCAGTTAAATCACTTTTACATTAACCACGGTCCAATGATGGCATCATATGATGTATTTGAAATTAAAATAACGGGTATTGGCGCGCATGCAGCAGCTCCTCATTTAGGTAAAGATACTATTTTAACGGCTACTCAGATTGTGAATGGTTTACAGAGTATTGTTAGCCGTAGTGCTGATCCACTTAGCTCATTAGTCGTTAGCGTGACGCAAATTCACAGCGGGGATACTTGGAATGTATTACCTCAGCACGCAGTGATTCGTGGAACGGTTAGGGCATTTAGTGCTCAAGTGCAAGATATGGCTGAAAGTCGCATTAAACAAATAGCAACAGGTATTGCCGCAACATTTGAAGCCAAAGCCGAAGTCGATTATCAGCGACGTTATCCTGCGACAATCAATCACGCTAAACAAGCCAAAATTGCAATGACAGCCGCTAAAAAAGTCGTCGGTGAAGATCACTTGATCATCGATCCCAATCCGTCGATGGGGGCTGAAGATTTTGCCTTTATGTTGCAAAAAATTCCCGGCGCTTATGTTTGGTTAGGTGCAGGTAGTGGTGCTAATTTGCATAATCCAGCATTTAATTTTAATGATGAAGTGTTAACAACGGGGGTAAGTTATTTTATAGCAATTGTTAACCAAGAACTTGCAAACTAATTTTAAAAGATGGGCATAAAGATAACTGGAATAAGCATTATATTATTCCAGTTTATCGCTAAAAATAACTAAAAGGTCATTCGGCTGTTATCATTTCCATAAACTCTAAATGGGGTATTTAAATCAATCCCATTATTAAGTACAACTTGGACACAAACGCCGTCTTTTTCGTCTAATTTTGCAGCGGCTAATACAATTCCTCCTTCTCGCCAGCCACCAGCAAGCTTGTATTCAAGCGTGCTACCAATTTCAGGGAGGACATCACTGGTACCTTTTATTACATACATACCACGAGTATTAGCGCCGCGAAATTGCGCTCTTGCTACCATTTCTTGACCACAATAACAGCCTTTTTCAAAACTGATTGCATCATAAGATTGTAAATTACAGGCTTGCGGTAATAACGTTGCCATATTGTTATCATCAATAATAGGATAGCCTGCTTGTAAATCAAGTTTTAACCACTCATCGCATGGTAGTAAATCATCTTGAATAGGCTCTGGCGTTACCATTATAACGCGCATTTGTGGTAAAGGAAGTTTGATATAGGTAATGTTATTTTCAGTAAAACAGCTGATATTACTTAATTTGGTTGCAATTGTTGACGGAATCGCATTACCGACCAACCCAATTATATTCAAATCTTGGACTGGCTCAATAGTTACTTTAGAAAAAACAGCATATTTTGCTAGCTCAGCAATTTGTTTTTTTACAACGCTTTTACGCACGATATAGTAGATATCATCGCCTCGCTGAAATAACAGTAAAGTACTCCACATTCTGCCTTTATTATCACAATGAGCAGCATAGAGTGTTGCCTGTTCAGAAAGCCGATTAATGTCGTTAGTTATTTGCCCTTGCAGAAAAACTCGGTTATCTTGGCCTGAAACTTTAACTAATTGCCAATCAGCAAGGGAAGTTGGTTTAGAAAAAATATTGCTCATATTAGTACCTTTAGGTAATGAAGAATCCTAGTAACATGATGACTAGAAAAACTTAGGCTTTGAGTGTATATAAAAAATAAAAAATTAACAATCAAATCAACTAGCAATATTTAAATAAATAGGGATAGCTTATGAATATTATTCATGATATTGCAAAAATTAATTTTGTTAGCACCTAATTTTGCCTGTAATGTACTTAGTTAATTGACTTTATTGATTTTGTTTACAAGTTGATGCAAAATGATTCAGAAAATGACAAATCAGTTACATTGGAGGCAACAACCATGGCAAAACTGTCAGGTGCAGAAATGGTTATTCAATCTTTGATTGACCAAGGCGTAAAGCAGATTTTTGGTTATCCCGGTGGTAGTGTTCTTGATATTTATGATGCAATTCACACGTTAGGCGGCATTGAACATATTTTAGTTCGTCATGAACAAGCAGCGGTACATATGGCAGACGGTTATGCTAGAGCAACAGGCGATGTCGGCGTTGTTTTAGTTACCTCAGGCCCTGGAGCAACCAATACAATTACTGGTATTGCAACCGCTTATATGGACTCTGTGCCATTAGTTATATTGTCTGGCCAAGTCGCCAGTAATCTAATTGGTAATGATGCATTCCAAGAATGTGATATGATCGGCATTTCACGCCCCATTGTTAAACATAGTTTTTTAATTCAAGACAGTAAAGATATTCCAGAAACTATCAAAAAAGCGTTTTATATCGCTTCGACTGGACGACCAGGTCCAGTGGTGATTGATTTGCCAAAAGATATTGTTAATCCAGCTAATAAATATCATTATCACTACCCAAAATCTGTCTTAATGCGATCTTATAATCCAACTATTCAAGGACATAAAAAGCAGATCAAAAAAGCATTAACGACGCTATTAACTGCAAAAAAACCAGTGTTGTTTATTGGTGGAGGCGCAATTGCCTCTGATGCAAGTCAGGAAATTAAAACGCTAGCTGAAAAACTCAATTTACCTGTTACTTCAACATTAATGGGGATTAGCGCTTTTCCTTGTACCGATAAACATTATCTTGGCATGATTGGTATGCATGGCGTCTATGAAGCCAATATGGCTATGCATAACGCTGATGTGATTTTTGCAATTGGTGCTCGTTTTGATGATCGAACTACCAACAATGTTGAAAAATATTGCCCAAAAGCCAAGATTATTCATATTGATATTGATCCTACTTCTATTTCTAAAACTATTTTGGCTTCGATCCCTGTGGTGGGTGATGCAAAAGTTGTTCTTGAAACGATGTTGTCAATGTTAGATGAATTAAATACTGAACGTGATCTTGATGCTTTGATTGATTGGTGGAAGCAGATCGAACACTGGCGCGCTCGTCACTGTTTAGCTTATAGTCATGAAGGGCAAAGCATCAAACCACAAGAAGCAATTGAAGTATTATATAAATTGACCAAAGGGGATGCCTTTGTGGCAACCGATGTAGGGCAACATCAAATGTTCACGGCACTTTATTACCCGTTTGATAAACCACGCCATTTTATTACCTCAGGTGGACTTGGCACGATGGGATTCGGTTTGCCAGCAGCGCTTGGTGTTAAATTAGCATTTCCTAAAAAAACCGTTGTTTGTGTGACAGGTGACGGTAGTATTCAAATGAATATACAGGAGCTTTCAACAGCTTTGCAATATGGTTTGCCTGTACTAGTTTTAAATTTAAATAACCGTTTTTTAGGCATGGTTAAGCAGTGGCAAGATATGATTTATGCTGGCCGACATTCGAGTTCTTATATGGAGTCCCTTCCTGATTTTGCTAAAATTGCAGAAGCTTATGGCCATGTAGGTATAGTAATAACTAAGCGTGAAGAGCTTGAGTCTAAACTTAAACAAGCACTGGAAATTAAAAACCGTTTGGTTTTTGTTGATGTCATGACTGATGCTACTGAACATGTTTACCCAATGCAAGTGCGAGGTGGCGCAATGAACGAAATGTGGCTTAGTAAAACGGAGAGAACCTAATGCGTTATATATTATCAATTTTAACTGAAAACGAACCGGGCGCATTGTCACGAATTATTGGCTTGTTTTCACAGCGGGGTTTTAATATTGAAACAATAACCACCGCACAAACTGAAGACCCAACTATGCATCGTATGACAATCCAAACCACAGGCGATGAGCATGTGCTTGAACAGATCCAAAAACAGTTGCATAAATTGGTTAATGTTTATCGCGTGCATGATTTAACCGAAGGACCACATGTCGAGCGAGAAATCATGCTAGTCAAAGTTGCCGCAAAAGGCGCTGATGCGCGTGACGAAGTAAAACGTTGTGCCGATATTTTTAGGGGATCGATCGTGGATGTCACCGCAACACATTATATTGTGCAATTATCGGGCACCAGTGAAAAGTTAGACTCATTTTTAGCTTCAATTCGCGAAACATGTAATATTGTTGAAATGGTTCGATCTGGGATCATTGGTTTATCGCGTAGTGAAAGAACAGTCAAATAACTGTATTTTTAGTTAATATATTTAATTAAGGCGCGTTGTGTGCCTTAATTTAAGCAAAAGAAAATTTGAAATCATTCATATAAAAAGAATAGGTGCTATTCATCTAGAATCGATAAGCCAGAAAAGGCTTATTTCATTGATATATTAAATAATATTCGTAATTTTCCTTCTCGGCAAAATATTAGATAATACTCGACGTTATAAATATATTATTTAGGTAATGCTACTTTTCATTTTATTTTGGCGATATTGAGCCATCAGCTGAGTGTCGATAAACTTGATTATAATAGATTTAAATATATTCAAGGCGATAATTTTTACTGTTATCGGTTTACCTGCACCTGATTTTCCTCATCCCTTTATCAAGCATAATTTAGCAATAGTTAAATGGTTAAGGATTTCGGCTAACCAAAGACAGGTATTGATAAAGCATTGTCAACCGTCTGTTATCTGAACACTGTACTGACTTTTTTGGCCATAATGTTTTCCTCTGATTTTTATTTATATTATTGAGATGACTTTTACTTATTTTTTCGATAATAATTTATGTCTATTCTTCGCCATAATTTTTCCAATCACTATAAACAATGTAAGCGTTTTCCTGCAAATTGCTCAAAATTCATAAAATAAGTTGATAATGCAAATGATAATAGTTATCATTACTATTAATTTTTAGGTTTGATAAAACAATAAAAGATAGGAAAAACAATGAAATTCGTTAATCAATTAACCATATTCGGCTTATTGAGTACAGCATCGGTTATTGTTTGTGCTCAGGAAAATATTAAAGATGATACTAATATCGAGACCATGAAAGTTATCGCTAATGTTAAAGATAATAATGATCAGCGGATAAAAAAATCATCAACAGCGACAAAAATGCCTTTTGATATCAAAGATGTTCCGCAAACGATCAATTCAGTGAATCTTGAGCAACAGAAAATTTATGGGCAAAGTGATTTAAATGTAATAGTAAATAAATTGCCTGGAGTTGATACAACATATGATATGCGTGATGAGGGGGTAAAAATTCGCGGTTTTTCGGCAAGCTCTGGTGATATTTATCGTGATGGCGTTCGTGCTAGTGGGCAGGTTAGGCAAAGTACTGCAAATATAGAACGAATAGAAGTATTGAAAGGTCCCGCATCTGTGCTTTATGGACGGGGTTCGGGTGGTGGAATAATTAATATGATTAGTAAACAAGCTAATTTTGATTCACCAACAACCTTAAGCTTACGTGGAGGTTCATGGGATAAATATGGTGGTATGATTGATATTAATCATATTTTACATGATAAACTGGTAATGCGAATGACTATTGATCATCAATCAGATAAAAGTTTTCGTAAAGGGATTAAGCAAAGAGATACAATGGTGTCGCCAAGCCTACTTTATGATAATTTAGAGGGATTTAATTGGTTAGTTCAATACACGCATGATCATTTGTGGCGTAAACCTGATCGGCCGCCAGCTTATTATGATTTACCCAAAGGCGTGTCAACTAAAACGTCTTATGCTCATCCAGATGATTATGTGAAAGATAATTTTAGTTCATTACGCTCTGTTATGGGATTTGCATTTAATCATGATTGGTCAATTAAATTAACGAATTTATACCGCCAAGCAGCTCAAAACTTCGATCACATTTATGCGGGTAGTTATTGCCATTTAAATGGAAAATTGAACAACGGCAAAGCTTGTGTCCATCCGGGGAAGTTGCAATTTCGCCGCGCTTGGCAAGAGACAGCCAATAAAACCTATAGCAATACTGTTGATTTAATGGGAAAATTTAATACGGCCAGTATTGTTCATGATATGCTTATTGGTGTGGAATATAACATTGAAAAACGTCAGCCAAGATTAGCCTTAACAAGCGCTTATCCTGAGGCCGTTGATCCTTTTCATCCTCATTGGCATTCCCAAAAGCCTCATTACAATAAATTAAATACCAAAACTAACCATAAAGCAACATCGACAGGCTTTTATTGGCAAGATTTAATCAGTTTTACAACACAGTGGAAGTTACTGGCAGGATTACGTTATGACGATTATAAATTTGCATCAGACGATAAATTAAAACACCAAAATCGTTCATATGATGGACACACGTTAAGTCCTCGAGTTGGTTTAATTTGGCAACCTATAGAATCACAGAGTTTTTATGCTTCTTATAGTAAAAATTTTGCACCTTATGGCGGGCGTGGGCTTATTACTATATCTACTGACTCAAAAACAGTTTATGATGATAAACCTCAATATTCACGCCAGTATGAAATTGGTGTCAAAAGTGATTGGTTAGATGATAAGCTTTCTTCTCAAATAGCCCTTTATGATCTTGAATTATACAATGTCCGTTATCAACCTGATGCTATTAACGATCCTTATAATTGGGCGGTTAAAGGTAGTGATCGTAGCCGAGGCATAGAGTTAAGTGTTATTGGTCAGTTGGCATCAAAATGGTATATAAATAGTGGTATTGGTTATCAACAAGCCAAAGTTCACAAAGATAAAAAAACACCGGCCAACCAAGGAAAATATTTGCCTAATACTGCTAAAAATAGTGGTTATTTAAGCATTCGTTATTTACCTTACGATAATTGGTTTACAGAATTGGAAGTCAATTATAAAGGAGCTATGTATAACGATGATAAAAATCAATTTAAACGTGCTGGTTATAGTGTATGGAATGCTGCGGTTGGTTATCAATCGCCATCCTTTGAGGTAACGTTGGCATTGACTAATTTGTTAGGTAAAGCATATTGGCGTTCAAGTAGTATGCCAGGCACTCCGAGAGCTTTCTTGCTGACTGCAAGTTATAAACTATAAAGTGATATAAAAAAACAAATACTGAATTATTTGAGGATTAGAATTGGTAAATAATTATAAGTAATATAATTCAGTATGTTGTTAATAAATTTAGGGCATTTAGGCAAAAAATAAGTTAATTAGCACTTTGCTATATAGCACAAAAGCAAGTAGTTTAATGTCGAATGTAGATGCTAATAATTTAGCAATTGAAGTATTGTCTAAAAATTTCAAGTGAATAAAACATGAATTGAATAAAAATGTTTAAAAATTTTATTTTTCAATAAGATAAATTCCTTAATAGACTGTGTTATTCAAACAAAGGGTTTTTACGAACATTAAAATGGTTAAAAATTGCTGATGAATGTATAAAATGCCACTAAAAAGAATAACTCGATTAATATAGGTATAATAAATTCTCAATGTATTAATAAAAAGTAGTTCCTTTAAAAAATAAATTTTGCTAACGCGCTTAAAGAAACAGTTAAAATTAATTATTCAATTGTGAGACAAAGTAGATTCTGTTATACTAATTTCCCGTCTGATTCATCGTATATTGCTTTGGTTTTTAAGGTTTAAAATCAGTGCGATATTATTCTATTAAATTAATAATGGTCTGGTATTAATGGTCACGAATTATATTTTTGTTACAGGCGGTGTCGTTTCTTCACTTGGTAAAGGCATTGCCGCAGCATCATTAGCTGCAATTTTAGAAGCCCGCAATTTAAAAGTCACCATGCTCAAACTTGATCCCTATATTAATGTCGATCCAGGCACAATGAGTCCTATTCAGCATGGTGAAGTATTTGTGACTGAAGACGGTGCCGAAACTGATCTTGATTTAGGGCATTATGAGCGCTTTATTCGCACTAAAATGACGCGAAAAAATAACTTCACGACTGGACGCATTTATTCTGATGTGTTACGTAAAGAGCGTCGCGGTGATTATTTAGGTGCGACGGTGCAAGTCATTCCACATATCACTAATGCAATTAAGTCACGAGTGATTGATGGCGCAAAAGGATTTGACGTTGCGATTGTCGAAATTGGTGGTACGGTAGGTGACATTGAATCACTGCCATTTTTAGAGGCGATCCGTCAATTAGCGGTTGATGTTGGTCGTGAGCATACCTTATTTATGCACCTAACATTAGTGCCATATTTAGCTTCAGCAGGTGAAGTGAAAACTAAACCAACACAGCATTCAGTAAAAGAATTATTGTCAATTGGTATTCAACCTGATGTATTAATTTGTCGCTCCGATCGTATTATCCCTGCTCATGAACGCGCTAAAATCGCGTTATTTTGTAATGTGCCTGAGCGCGCTGTTATTTCGCTTAAAGATGTCGATTCTATCTATAAAATTCCGGCATTATTAAAATCGCAAAACTTGGATACTTTTGTTTGCAAACGATTTAATCTTGAATGTAAAGAAGCCGATCTTTCTGAGTGGGAGCAAGTCATTTATGAAGAAGCCAACCCTGTTGGTGAAGTCACTATTGGTATGGTGGGTAAATATATTGCTTTGCCAGATGCCTATAAATCTGTCAATGAAGCTTTAAAACATGGGGGGTTAAAAAACCGTTTAACCGTTCATATCCGTTATATTGACTCGGAAGATCTTGAATCTCGAGGTGCAGAATTACTTCAAGGTTTAGATGCGATTTTAATCCCTGGCGGATTTGGTTATCGTGGTGTCGAAGGTAAAATTATGGCTGCTCGCTATGCGCGTGAAAACAAAATCCCATATTTAGGTATTTGCCTTGGCTTACAAGTGGCTATTATTGAGTATGCACGTAATATTGCTGGTATTAAAGATGCTAACTCAACTGAGTTTGTTAAAGATTGCTCAAATCCAATCATTGCTTTAATCACGGAATGGAGCGATAAATCAGGTAACGTTGTTCAACGCAGTGAAGATAGTGATTTAGGTGGTACGATGCGATTAGGCTCACAAATTTGTCATTTAGAGCCAGATTCATTAGTATTTGATATGTATAAGAAAGAGTCAATTACTGAGCGCCACCGCCATCGTTACGAGGTAAACAACAATTTATTACCAGAAGTGGTTAAGGCAGGGTTAAAAGTCACTGGTCTTTCAACAGATAGAAAGTTGGTTGAGATCATTGAAATTCCAGACCATCCATGGTTTGTTGCTTGTCAGTTCCACCCTGAATTTACTTCAACACCACGAGATGGGCACCCACTGTTTAGTAGTTTTATAAAAGCTGCCAAAGCATACCAAGAGCAGCAACAAAAATAGTTTTGAATTAATATATATCAATATCTGTCATATAGAGGAAAATAACATGGCAAAAATCGTTAAAGTACATGGTCGTGAAGTCATCGACTCTCGTGGTAACCCAACTGTTGAAGCTGAAGTTCATTTAGAGGGCGGTTTTGTTGGTCTGGCAATCGTTCCATCAGGTGCATCAACAGGTTCTCGTGAAGCGCTAGAACTTCGTGATGGTGACAAATCTCGTTTCTTAGGAAAAGGCGTATTAAAAGCAGTTGAAAACGTAAATGGTCCAATTGCTAAAGCAGTTGTTGGTAAAGATGCGTTAGATCAAGCAGTAATCGACCAAATCATGCTTGATTTAGATGGCACCGATTTTAAATCTAACTTAGGTGCTAACTCAATTCTTGCTGTATCTTTAGCAACAGCTAAAGCAGCAGCAGCCGCTAAAGGTGTTCCGCTTTATCAACACATTGCGGATCTTAATGGCACTCCAGGTCAATACTCAATGCCATTACCTATGATGAACATCATCAATGGCGGTGAGCACGCAGATAACAATATCGACCTTCAAGAATTCATGATTCAACCAGTTGGTGCTAAATCAGTACGTGAAGCAATCCGTATGGGTTCTGAAGTATTCCACAACTTAGCTAAAGTGCTTCACGCTAAAGGCATGAATACTGCTGTTGGTGACGAAGGTGGTTTTGCGCCTAACTTAGGCTCAAATGCTGAAGCTTTAGCTTGCATTAAAGAAGCAGTAGAAAAAGCTGGTTACGTATTAGGTAAAGATATTACTTTAGCGATGGACTGTGCAGCTTCTGAATTCTACAACAAAGAAACTGGTAAATACGTATTAAAAGGTGAAGGAAATAAAGAGTTCACCTCTCAAGAATTCACTCACTATTTAGAAAGCTTAACTGAGCAATATCCAATCGTATCAATTGAAGATGGTTTAGACGAAAGCGATTGGGATGGTTGGGCATACCAAACTAAAGCATTAGGTCACAAAATCCAATTAGTTGGTGACGATCTATTTGTTACTAACACTAAAATCTTCAAACAAGGCATTGAAAAAGGTATCGCTAACTCAATCTTAGTTAAAGTTAACCAAATCGGTACATTAACTGAATCTATTGCTGCAGTTAAGATGGCTAAAGATGCTGGTTATACTGCGGTTATTTCTCACCGTAGTGGTGAAACTGAAGATTCAACAATTGCTGATTTAGCTGTTGGTTTAGCTGCTGGCCAAATCAAAACGGGTTCAATGAGCCGTTCTGATCGTGTTGCTAAATACAACCAATTAATTCGTATTGAAGAAGCTTTAGGTTCAAAAGCACCATTTAACGGTTTAAAAGAAGTTAAGGGTCAATAATTAGTTTTTGATAAACTAAATTATCACTTATAAAAACGGTGACTAGTTCACCGTTTTTTATTTTCATATAATTTAATCCTGCTTAATGTAGGAATAGTTGCACCAACTAAGGTTGTGTTGTACTCTTACCGTTTGATTGTTTATGGCTTTTGAAAAATCAATATGTATTGATTAATAAGCCTCCTTATAATTGATAAAATAACTAACTCGATTTAAAGCTCTACTTATGAATAATATTACGAATATGTCTCAGCCAAAAAGTAAATGGCAACTCTTTAACTGGCTTTATACTGGTAAACTACCGCTAAATGAATTATGGCTTAACTCGACCTATCGTTATAAGTTTTTTTTAAGAACCTTGTTTTTAAGCCCAATAACTTTAAAATGGCTTGATAAATTAAGACAGTACCCGTTACTTGGCTATTACTTTTCGTGTCAAACAAATTTACCGTGTAAATTGCAACGACCTTATTTGGCATCTTGTCTAAGTCAAAAAGCGCGATATGATGCCTTAGTCTATCATTATGATTTTTTAGCAAAACAGTCTGATAGCTTGACTAAAGCATTTTACAACCCGCAATCACCTTTTATACTGGCAGATATGTCGGTTAAAAATGAAACCAATATCCAAATTGCGGTTCAAGCTCGTAACAAATTTGCGAGGGAAGGTGAAATTAGCCTTTATTTTTATGATAGTGATGGAATTGATTTAGCAACATTAACATTTTCCATTATTGAATATCAAGGTAAGCCCACTCTTTTCATTGCAGGATTACAAGGTACTGGCTACTCTGATGCACGCACGCGTGTACAAAAAGCAACTAAAGCATGTTATGGGCTATTTCCTAAGCGCATTGCTGTTGAAGCGGCATTAATCATTGCACGTTATTATCACTTAACACAAATTATTGCTGTAGGGAACAAAACTCACATATACAACAATTGGCGCTATAATAGTCGTCAGGAACGTATTTTGTCTGATTATGATGAATTTTGGTTAACTATTGATGGCAAACAAGATGCTCAAGGTTTATTTTTACTACCCAACCAAATTCATCGAAAATCAATTGAAGAAATCGCTAGCAAAAAACGTTCAGAATACCGTAACCGTTATACACTGTTAGATCAACTTCAAACCAAAATAGAAGAACAATTAACATCATTAAAATAAATTTGTTATTTTAATGCACTTAAGTACTTCTAAAACGAATACAAATAAATCGCTTGTATTAAATTCACACAAGCGATGTTAAAATCCAATAAACCCATTTTTTATAGTATAAATACAAAAATAAACTGTTAAGGAATATAAAATGTATTTTGGTATTCTTATTGCGCTAGTGCCTTTATGTATAGGCTATCTGATTAAATTAAATGAACCGAATTGGATTACCAAAATTAACCAAACCTTAAGCTGGATGGTTTATTTTATTCTGTTTATTATGGGTAGCGAGCTTGCCCGCTTAGATAATCTTACTGCTAACTTACAAATTATTCTATTTTATACTGGTATTATTTTTCTATGCACATTTGGTGGCAATTTTATCTTTTTGATATTGATTGAGCGGTGTTTTCCTTCGCAAGCTTCAAGTACAGTTCAAACTTATGAATCTCGCTTTAAAATGATCTTAGAGTCATTACGTGTTTGCATTGCGCTAGCTCTTGGTTTTGTTGTGGGGTTATTGCCACTTTTTATTTGGCAATATAGCGAAGATATTACCAAGGTTGTACTCGTTTTTTTATTGCTATTAATTGGAATTCAACTACGTAGCAATAATATTTCACTAAAACAAATTTTGCTCAATAAAGTGGGGATCGTGACAACGATTATAGTTGTCATTAGTGCATTTTTAGGTGGTATTATTGCTGCATTAATATTAGGCCAACCAATACATGTTGGGTTAGCAATGTCATCAGGATTTGGTTGGTATTCGTTATCAGGCATCTTAATGACTGAAGCTCATGGACCAATTATTGGTAGTACTACTTTTCTAAACGACATTTTGCGTGAACTATCTGCTATCATATTAATTCCAACTTTAATAAAACGCTATAAATTTACCGCACTTGGTTTATGTGGCGCCACCTCAATGGATTTCACATTACCCATGTTGCAAAAAGGAGCAGGGGTAACCATAGTGCCTCCAGCAATTGTTCAAGGCTTTTTATTAACATTGATTATGCCAATATTTATGACGCTATTTAATTATGGAATTGCTTAAAAAATCAATATAATAAGCAATATTAACTAACTCTTTTTATAAAAGATATTTTAAAATATTCTCAATAGACCAAGGGGCTGTAGCCTCTACCTATTTTGTGTAGGAGTGAACCTTTCAATTGCTTAAAATAGTATGATTTTAATACTGCTTTTCAAATAAAATTTGAAGCAAAATAGAATGAAGAGTCAAAATGATAACGATTAATACATTAACGCAAAATAAAAAACTATCCGATCCTGAAGATATAATAGAATTTTTTGATAAGATTTGTGAATGCATACCTTGTGAATCAGAACTACACATAAAACTGGAGCGAAAGGCTTTTTATGCCTTTGTTGTCATTAATACTATTTGCCACTGGCAAAGTGATGGTTGGTGTAATCTTTTATGGAATTTTTCTATAGCAAAATATATTGTGCCAGCAATGCAAGCTGTCAATTTATCAGCTATTGCGGAAGCTATTGAACAGGTCGAACAGACCTATCCTATTTCCTATACAGAATGTAAAGACCAAGCAGAATTATTGGGGTTAGCTAATTTTATTGAAAACCCTCGACGAAAGCGCAAATATATATACTCTGAAAGACTATTAGCTATTTCACAAGAACAACGTCAAATTTATTCACAAAATTTTAATACTAAACTGAAAATATTAGATGATTTAGTCACACCTTTATGGGATTATCAAGCGCCAGAACAAGAAATTTGGCAACCTGTCATTGATTTTATAAATCAACATAACACCCATTAAATCTTAAAACATACAGTGTAATTTTTTTATGAATTTTTTAGGTCATGATAAAGTATTTGTCTAGTGATATTGCTTGTAATAGGAAAAATACAATATTAATTTAGGCTGTTGATGATGAATAAAGAGTGGAAACCATTATTTCAAATACAATTGATTCATGTCATTAATAAATTACGAATTCATGGGCTTCATATTGGTGCGCCTGATTCAGTTATTTATGAAATAATGGGAGAGCCAGAGTTGCCTACCACAAAACTAAATAAAAAAACAAAAATATATTGTCATATATATGGTAATGTTACTATTTATTCAGAAAATAACATTGTGATAGCGATAGATATTGATTTGCATGGTGTTAGAAAAAAAGTGGTTGATTTTGGCGAAGTAGCTAACTGGAAACTTAATGATTGGCTGGCATTATCTAAACAAAAAGGCTGGCATGTTAATAACATATATAATGTGATACAGCTTGAGGGAAATGGCATCGTTATCGGTTTATCTCAAGAAGGTAAAGTAGGCGTGGTATCAATTAGATAATACGTATCAATCAAAATATATCATTTGATAAAGGCATGACTGCCACGGAAATTAAACATGCAGAAGAATATTATCAAATTACTTTTCCATCTGAATTAAAATCATTTTTAATGGAAATATTGCCCACTTCGCCCGGTTTTTATTATTGGAATGATTATACGCTTGAAAATCAAAACTACATTCGACAAGCCTTACATGCTCCTATCCATGCGCTTTTATTTGATATTTAATATAATCATTTATGGTTACCAATTATTGGGGAACCGAGACAGAAAAACGAGAAGATAAATTAACAAGAGCGACACAACAATTAGCCCCAGTTTTATCAGTGTAGAACATTGATATTATTTATTATGGCACAAATCTTTAGAACTATTTTGATTTTCAATTTGGTAAAATAAATTGCTCAGATATTGATATTTTCAAATATAGCATCAGCACCTTTTTGATTAGAATTCATTGAATAACATTGCGTATATTTTTATGTGGGCATTTTTATTAAGCACATAGTTAAATTAAACACATAACATTAAGCATGTTATCACAAAAAATAAAGCTGTTGCTGTAGCCAATTTATTTATAGGAAAATTAAGATATGAATATTAGTTTAGTTATTAACGAGAAACCCCCTGAATTGGATGAATTTTTAGATCAGGATGAAATGGAGCTATCCTCTTTTGAATTTGCTCTTGTTGAGTTATCTCAATATATTAATGGATTGATACATATCACATTTAAAAATGGGTTAAACGTTACTTTAGATCTGTTTTCTGATTTTTTGATCTGTTTAGATGACATTATTAACTCAATAAATGCGGCCAAATTATCACACACTAAAAAAGAAACAATATGGTTTTGTGAACAAGGATCTGATTTTTATTTATACTATGAAGTGAAAGATGAAACGATCCTTTTATCATATAAACAAGGTAAATCTACTGGAATGCCGAATAAATTACTACCTGATTTTTCTATAGAAGTTGATTCATTAGCATATATTAGAAATTGGGAAAACATTTTTCAGGCGTTAATAATCGTTTTTGAAGAAAAACTTCAAAAGAAAATAGCTATCCCTTTTTGAACATGAATAAATATAAACGTCTTTTCTTTTCTATAAAAAGTTTAAATACAAAAATTGAATCGATAACACAATAAATAATTGAATAAAAATTTGGGAGCCAGATATGGTTAAAACAATACATATTGACGTTGATTTTAATGGGATAATTATTTTTGATTATCCAGGAATACTGACTCTTTTTGGCGGGAAAATAGAGAATGGAAAAAACATTCTTCAAGAATTTACAACCACAGATAAAGGTGATGTTGTGCTTGATGAAGGTATTGCCTTACCTATCATGGGGATTGATGATGGTGGCTATATCGTTCGATTGTTTTTAAATGAAATGCCCAGTAATGATGATAGGCGTGTAATATTCAGTGATAAATATTTTTATCTTAATATCACTGGCGATTTATATATTGCCGATATGGCAACTTTTTGGGAATGGGAAGAATATACTGGTTGGAATAAGGCTAATATTCCCAAAGGTACCTATAAAGTCAACTTAGAAGGAGTGCATTTAGAAAAAGACGGCGATATTCAATATTGTTATGATTTAATTTTAGAAAAAATAAATAAGCTTGGTATAAGAAAAATTGAACCGCGCTCAGATGCTAGACTAAGCAAGTGATTGATGATAGGGTAATTACTGCGCTAAAACAAGATTTAAGTGTATTAATAATATTATCATTTATGATAA